>DAOWJX010000164.1 GCA_030640155.1 Candidatus Aegiribacteria sp.
CATCTCGTCATTCCAGAAAATTTCTTCAGTCGAAAGATGCCTGTCATCGTTTGTATGCGCATTTACATGACCCCATATTCTCATCAGACCTGATTGCAGTTCAACACGTCCGGAGTCACCGGTCAGAATGGTGGCGGGAACATCCTCTTCGAAAAATGTAAGATTAACACCATTGATCAGAAGAAGACTGTCTCCCTCCGTATACACGGCGTCATCACTCACCAGACGCCAGGAACGATTCCCCTCAAACGATTGAACAAGGGTGAAATTCTCCACGTTCTGGACTGGCTCCTGATCAGGATCCATTTCTACCGGAGCAGGATCACCGCAAGCCAGGAGCCCAGTCAGGACGACGAGCCCAGCGTTCATGAATCCAGATCCACTGCTGCGGGTCTTCACGTATCCACTCCTCAATCCTTCCAGTAAGATCAGCTGTCATTTCAATATACCCACTATCTCCGGAGTAGTTTGAAAGTACCATTGGTTCGTCGATAGTAAGGATATATCTTCCATTGCTCTTCCTGGCAATGTGAAGAGTCAGGACAGGAATTCCGAATCTTATTGCCAGCTGAGCCGGACCAACCGGCGTTCTAGCCGGAAGTCCAAGGAAATCAACAAACTCACTTTCCACACCCATTGTATCCTGATCTATCAAAATACCTACTGCGGTATTCTCGCGCAATACATGCATGAGCTTCATAATACCGCTGCCCCTGTCGACAAGTGCGACATCATGCTTTTTTCTGAGACAATCGAAATAGTCTGATGTGTCCCCATGAGCCAGCTTTCGTGAAACAACACCAACTCGATGACCCAGCAGCTTTATAGTTCTCGGTATCAATTCCCATGCTGAATAGTGAGCTGTTATTGCTATAGCTCCTTTACCGGAGGACAGTGCCGCTTCCATATTCCCGGCGCCATGTACTTCCACTGTTTTCATGAATTCATCATCGGATTTTCCCGACAGGTGAAAAAAATCCAGCATTCCCGCAATAAGATTCCGGTACACTGTACTCAGATGCACATTCAAACCGCAGGGCTTCATAATGTGCCGTCTGTTGATTCTGAATATTCTTGAGGACTTTCCCGGAATCAGCGACGCGAGAAACCCGAGTAAGCCGGCGGTGATCCATATCAGCTTCCTCGGCAGAACTGAAGAGATGAAAACAATCAGCTTCGCGAGGGGCAGTTCAAGGAAGTGCCGCATACGGCGGAAAGGAAGTCGTGATTTCATTGAATTATCTATTTCAAGCCGGCCTGAAGAGCATCATGCAGGTAGAGTATTCCTATAGGTTTGCCTTCGGTATTTATAGCAACAAGACTTGTGATTCCATGTTCTTCCATTCTGGAAACGGCTATTGAAGCAAGTTCATTCTCATTACATATAACCGGTTTCCTTATCAGTACATCACCAAGCTGAAGATCCAGAATATTCTCACGGTTCTTCATCAGTCTTCCCAGATCACCGTAGACAAAGATACCACTCAATCTACCGTCATTGTCGGTTGAATAACACACACCTCTGTGAGCTGTCATCAATGCAACTGCTTCTGTGAGTAGCGCTGACTCAGAGATTTCGGGAAGAGAATCACAGTCCATCAACTCTTTAACGCGAGTGAGCAGCCTTCTGCCAATTACTCCTCCGGGATGAACCTTGGCAAAATCGTCCGGTGAAAAATTCTTCTGACGAAGAAGTGCCATGGCAAGAGCGTCACCCAGAGCCATCGTGGCCGTAGTGCTTGCTGTTGGAGCCAGATTGTAGGGACAGGCTTCCTGAAGATCAGGGAGTTGAAGAGTAACAGTGGCTGCGCGAGAGAGTAATGAATCACTGGCAGAAGTTATAGCGACAACCGGAATATTCAGATGTCTGAAACATGGCAGGAGCAGGGCTATTTCCTCTGTTTCTCCACTTTTCGAGAGTACAAGAGCGACATCACCCTTCTGCAGAATACCAAGATCACCATGAATCCCTTCTGACGGGTGAAGAAAATAGGCAGGACTTCCGGTACTCGTCATTGTCGCGGCGATTTTCTTTCCAACATGCCCGGATTTACCCATCCCACAGATTACGATTTTACCCTTTGCTGCGGCGAGTGTTAAGACAGCTTCTGAAAAAGTCTCTCTGATAAGAGCACCTGTAGCTTCCAGCCACTCAATCTCTATTTGAAGTACTCTTAAAGCTTCTTCATACAGGTCAGACATTATTAAGGCTCTCCAGCAGCATATCTATAATCTCCCTCACAGCTCCTTCGCCTCCGTCATTAGATGTCACGATATCACATTCAGCTTTTACAGATGAATGCGCATCAGCCGGACATGCTCCTATGCCGGCAATCCGAATCGCGGGCAGATCCAGAAGCCCATCTCCCATAAACAGAACTTCTGAAGAATCAATCGAAAGCAGTTCGCAAAGTTTTCTGAGAGCTGAGGCTTTTTCGGAGCAGCCAAGGCAGAGGAGCTTTATGTCCAGGTCTCCGGCCCTGCGTCTGGTTGCAGGAAAATCACGGAAAGAGACCAGCGCAACAGGAAAATCTCTCCGCCTGAGCTCAACTATTCCGGCTCCATCTCTTGAATCAAACCTTTGCATTACTCCGTCTGGTCCATAATACAAACCACCATCTGTGAGTACACCGTCAACATCGAGAGCCAGTAATCTGATCGTTCCCAGAGACTTCATCTTCCCTCCCAATGTCTCAGAGCCTCTGTGAGCATGAATTCAAGCGTATTGAAATCAACCATCGTAGCTGAGTCACTCAGAGCTGATTGCGGATCAGGATGCGATTCAATGAAAAGTCCGTCGACACCCCAGGCGGCCCCCGCACGCGCAAGAGCTGGAGCGTACTCGCTGCACCCGCCGCTCTGACCATTTGCAGCGCCGGGACGCTGAAGAGAATGAGTAACATCGAGAATCACTTTATCCGCTAACTCTCTCATTACGGAAAGAGATCGGAAATCTACAACCAGATCGCCATAGCCGAAAAAAGTACCTCTCTCTGTGAGCCAGACTTCATCACATCCGGATGAACGGACCTTGTTTACCGAACCCTTCATATTCAGAGGGTCCATGAACTGCCCCTTCTTGATATTCACAGGTTTTCCGGAGCCGCCCACAGTCTCCAGAATGGATGTCTGTCTGCATAGAAAAGCTGGAACCTGAAGTACAGAAACAACTTGAGCAACAGAAGCAATCTGCTGCTGGTTATGTATATCAGTCAGTGTTCTAACACCGAATGTATCGGAAATTTCTTCAAGAATGCGCAATCCTTTTTCAAGTCCGGGTCCTCTGTAGGAATCATGACTAGTCCTGTTATCTTTAAGAAACGAGCCTTTGAAAACCCATTCCGGTCGAGGATGTACTGAATCAATAAGTTTCTGAACAAACTCGGCCACATTCAGCGAAATGTCTCTGGATTCAAGGCTGCACGGACCAATGATAAAAAATGGTGTTTTATCTTTGCTCGAAATATTCCACCGCCCTTTCAAGATCATCCGGTGTATCCACACCTAATCCCTCAAAATCTCCATCAATAACCCTAACTCTGATTCCGTTCTCAAGCCAGGCCAGTTGCTCAAGGCGCTCTGTTCTGGACAGGAGGGTACTTCCAGCGCTAACACAGTGCCGAAGTGAGGCTGGGCTGAAACAGTAGACTCCAATGTGCTCCAGCAGTTCGTTAGCGCCGTGTGGAACAGAATACCGTGAGAAATACATTGCATCACCGTTACAATCAGTTACAACTTTCACGGAATCGGGGGATTGAACCTGAAAGGCCGACACTCTCCTGGCAAGTGTGGTTACCAGATCGTCCTCGGGATGACAGGAAGTAAGTGCGTTGATCCAGCTGGAGTTCACAAGAGGTTCATCTCCCTGGACGTTAATAATCCATTCCCCGGGACAGCCCAGTGATTCCCATGCCATGAATATTCTCTGCGTGCCGGTATCAGCATCTCCTGTCAGAATTGCTTCAAATCCGCTCTTTCTGACAGAATCAATAATGCGGTTATCATCAGTGGCCACAACAATTCTGTCTACAGAACCATTCAGCCCCTGAAGAACTCTATTGATAAGCGGAACTCCTGCAACATCAGCAAGGGGTTTTCCGGGAAGCCTTACAGAACAGTACCTGGCCGGTACTATTGCAATTACTCTGACAGAGGAACCTATTCTCCCAGCCATTTCTCAGTAGCCCATAATGAAATGAATAATACGGTTTCCTTCTGGAACTCATCCTGAATATTCCTCCAGAACTGGAATCCTGTGGATAAGTCTATTCCTGCTTTACCATCTCCGAATACTAATCCAGCGCCAGCGGTGAATCTGTCCGCGCCATCTCTCCACAGTCCATTCATATGGCTGTAACCGGTGCGAGCAATTACTCCGCTTCCAATGTATACTTCAGATCCAGCTGAGATAATGGTGCCCGAATCAGTGATATAACCAAATACGTCAAGTGATTTTCTGGAGTAAATATCAAGTCCTATCAGTAATCGCTCTAACGGTCTGTAGGAAATGCCAGCGCTTAATTCGCCTGGAATTGTATACATCTGGCTCGAACTGTCCGGATCGTAATATTCATAATCACGATGAATATCAAGTATGCCTTTTCTGTCGGTTGAAATGGAGAATCCAAGTCCAAATCGATCCGAATTAACGAAAAGACCGAATACTCCACCCCAGGCCTGTCTGAAACTCACATCATCCCTGTAGACGATCTCTTTCGTCGGGTAATATCCAGGATTATCAGGAATCAGTGTTACATCGGAAACAATACTCCCGAAAGTACAACGTCCACCAAAAGAAAACGCAAGCCAGTCAGTCGCTCTGACCGACAGCCCGGTATAAGACTCCACAAGTCCGCCTGACCAGGACAGATCTCCTGAAAACTCATCGAAGATCATCTCCTCCGATGCATTAAGCCGGCTTTTCCCATCAATGGCTGCTGTGACCACAATTCTACCGGGAAGAGGAACTACGGCTGATATGAGTGGAACACCGAAGCTGTTGTCCCAGGCCGGTACATCGCCTTCACTGTATCTTCCAGCGAAACAGACGCCACTGTTTAAGGTCCATGCTGACGCAGCGGGATTGAGCATTGAAAAGCTGGTTGAATCAGGAACACCCGCACAGATTCCTCCCATCCCAAAGGATCTGGGATTCAGGGGCAGTATCTCATCTCCTGTTCCTGTGGGTGGGGGTACAAACTCCGGAAAACTTCCCGAGAGAATAAGAAATATGCAAGTAAATACGGTCATTATGTCTCCTGTTTTTTATTCATAACTAACAACCATGTATTCTAATATAGCGTATATTGTTCCAGACAATCCGCATGTTATTGTATTTCATAAGTTTCTCCCATCGAGGGAATAACAGGTTCAATGTCGATTCTCTCGAATATTCGCCTGGCAAGAACCTCGCTCTGGTCAAGTTCACCATGAACAAGGAATATGTCCATCGCGTCTTTACCAACTTTTTCGGCATAGTCCACCAGTGCATCGGAATCAGCATGAGCAGAAAAGCCGTTAATCACTTCAAGACCGGCTCTCACGGTGTACTCCTCACCGAATATCTTAACCTCTTTACATCCATCCAGAAGTCTTCGCCCCAGAGTATGCCGGGCCATGAATCCGACAATCAGCACGGTGTTTTTACTACTCTCAATATTGTTCTTCAGATGATGCAGTATTCTTCCATTCTCGCACATTCCGGAGGCCGATATTATCACCATTGGTCTTCTATCAATGTTGAGCGCTTTTGATTCACCTACGCTCTGTATGAAACGGAGACCTTCGAACTGAAATGGACTTTCTCTGCTATGAAGGTACTCACGCATGTGGGAATCGAAACACTCCTGATGGATCTTGTATATTTCAGTTGCGTCGAAAGAAAGAGGTGAGTCAACAAATACCGGCATATCCGGCATTTCATGGCGTGCTACCAATTCATGAATATAGTAAAGCACTTCCTGTGTCCTGCCGACACTGAAAGATGGAATGATCACTTTCCCGCCAAGTTTGTAGGTTTTATTTACTATATCCCGGAATCGAATCAAGGCTTCTTCCTGCTTCTCGTGATTTCTTCCCCCGTATGTACTCTCCATCAGCAGAATATCGGCTTTCGCATTCATATCCGGATCTTTGAGTATCGGTCTGCCAGGTCGCCCCAGGTCTCCTGAGAACAGAAGAACCTGCTCATGACCGTTTTCCCGGATAGTAAGTTCAATCTGGGCTGAGCCCAGAATGTGTCCCGCCTCGAGAAAACGGAGAGTTATCCCGTTGAATATTTCAAACGGTCTGTTGTAAGGAATCGACATGAAATGCTCCAGAGTTCGTGTCACATCCTCGATGTCGTATAAAGGTTCAAGGGGTGGAAGGTCCTTTTTCGCTCTCTTCTTGTTCAGGTACTGAGTATCGTATTTCTGTATATGAGCACTGTCGGGAAGCATGATTGCCGCGAGATCTCTTGATGCAAAAGTACTGATTATCAAGCCTCCGAAACCTTTCTTCACAATACCGGGAAGGTTACCGGCATGATCTATATGCGCATGTGAGAGAATAATACAATCCAGCTCAGACGGATTAAAAGGAAAATTTCTGTTAAGTTCTTCACTTTCAATGCGATGTCCCTGGTGAAAACCGCAATCAAGCAGTATTCTCTTGCCACCAACTTCCAGTAAATGCTTCGAACCGGTTACAGCACGTGCTGCTCCGAAGAAAGTAATCTTCACTTCTACAAACCTCCAAAGCTCGACTATGTTGAGGAATTCATGGCTCTGCAACCTCGAATATGGCGAATTCCACCAAACAAAACATGCTTCCCGTTGAATGCAGGAGTTATATTAAACCAGTATCATGGGAGCTGAGTTGTTTTCGGAAGCTGGCGAATTCACGAGTAAATCTTGAATCTGGAGGTATACTTGACCAGATATATGTTTCTTCTCCTTTCAGCGATTTTCATTATCGGATGTAAAGATGATGAGCCGCCTGTGGATATGATATCGGAACTGAAGTACTCCCCAATTATTATTGTGAATCTCAGAGAACTGGCACCCTCCCCGGATCTTCCATGGACTATCACGGAAAGAGGTGAGCGTATTTCAGGAGCGATACTGATGCAGGAAGAGCCGGAAGCAATCCGATCTATAGAACAGGAGCTTATCCAGGAAGCTGTAGAAAGCGACATGCTGCTGGCTGTGATCAGCGACAGGTATTTCGATTATGGTCTGAACCAGGATCATATCCAGATCTGGACCGATAAAACCGGTGATATTGTCTCCATTCCGTCAGGATTGGCTGAAGATTTTGAAGATTCATTATGGAAGAATCCCCTGGAGAAGCAGAGAATTCTTTTCGATCTTATAAATTTGTATAAACCGGATTTAATTTTCATCAATCCGGTTTATTCCAAAGTCACTACTGTATTGCAGATTGCTGATTACTGGACAGACCCTGAAATCCTCTCACACTTCACGGTAATATTGTATTCGTTGCCTGACACTGATGAATACCGTGGCTGGGCAGTGATTGCTGGAGAGCAGATCAATGGAACCACTCCTTGGGGGTTAACTCCAAGTGGAATGTTCGCCACAATCAGACTTCTTGCCGGACTGGAATGGGAAAACAACATTCCAGAGAGTATTCCGGCTCTGTCTATCCTGGAAACACCACCGGGTGACAGCACATTATCCTGGTAAATACCTGCTCTGTATTCAGTCCGCATATCTCACCAGAGTTACTACTGCAACAGCACATGAGACACACGCATACTACGTTATACTCAATCGGTCTTTCTTGAAGTATGTAATCTTTCGCCCGCGAAGTCTCATTCGTATGCCTTGTCTGCGAGCGCTTCTACACCGTTTAGCATCGCAACCTGGTGAAATATGAGGACTATCCGGGTTAATAATTCCAGACTACCACACAATGACATATCTGAATTATCTTATACCAATAGCAGGATTAATGTTTGTAAAGAGTAAATGACCTTTTTGAAATATTCAGGCTGGGAGAATCATCATACTTCTGAAAGCATGTACTGAATTCTATCCGGTTAAATTCCATGAGGAGATCTGACTATGTCGATTATGAAATCAGTTAATGATTTTCTTGCCCGTCTTTCAGGCAAACTGAAAGGTGGCGGTGAAATAGCTATCGAAAAACAAAAGAAGAAAGGGAAGCATACAGCGAGGGAACGAATTGAAGATCTCCTGCTCGACCCTGACTCCTTTCTCGAGACTGACTTGTTTGTCGAGCATTCGGTGAAAGACTTTGGAATGGACCGGAAAGAACTTGCCGGAGATGGTGTTATCACAGGATTCGGAAAAGTCAGTAACAGATATGTTGCTGTCTTCGCTCAGGATTTTACAGTGGCTGGAGGATCTCTTGGCAGAGCCCACGCCAAGAAGATCACAAAAGTGATGGATGCTGCAGGGGAGGCTCACATACCACTTATCGGAATCAATGATTCGGGTGGCGCAAGGATTCAAGAGGGAGTGGAATCCCTTTGTGGATACGGTGAAATCTTCTATCGGAATACTCGTATGAGTGGAGTCATACCTCAAATTTCCGTAATACTCGGACCCTGTGCCGGAGGAGCGGTATATTCGCCGGCTCTTACCGATTTTGTTTTCGTGGTGAATAAAATATCGAACATGTTCATTACAGGTCCTCAGGTGATAAAAACAGTCCTTGGAGAGGAAGTTACACAGGAGGAACTTGGCGGTGCCATTACTCAGACTTCTATTACAGGCAATGCGCATTTCTACGCGGAAAGTGAAGCGGAAGCTTTCAGTACTCTGAAAAAACTGCTGTCATTCCTTCCAGCTAACTCGAATGAGAAACCTCCTGTTTACCGAAAAGCCCCCCCCGTCAATCCACTTGGAGATGATGTTATTCCTGACGACAGAAAAAAAGCTTACTGTGTCAAAGAACTCATTCGGGGAATAGTTGACGCTTCTGATTTCCTTGAGGTTCACGAACGGTGGGCCAGGAATATCGTTGTAGGATTCGCAAGGCTTGACGGAAAAACGATCGGTATTATTGCAAACCAGCCAAGAATTCTTGCGGGAGTTCTCGATGTTAATGCTTCCGATAAAGCGGCAAGATTCATCAGATTCTGTGATTCTTTCAACATCCCGCTGCTCACAATGGTTGATACTCCAGGATACCTCCCTGGAACAGATCAAGAACATGCTGGTGTTATCAGACATGGAGCTAAGCTGCTCTATGCATACAGTGAGGCTACTGTTCCAAAAATGACCCTGATAATGAGAAAGGCATACGGCGGCGCTTATATAGCCATGTGCAGCAGGCACCTCGGAGCAACATTCGTCGCTTCCTGGCCTTCCGGGGAAATAGCTGTCATGGGTCCTGAAGGAGCTGCTAATATAATTTTCCGAAGAGAAATCGCGGAGGCTGACGATCCTGAAGCCTTCAGACTGGAAAAAGTGAATGAATACGAAGAGAAATTCTCCAATCCCTACGTTGCCGCAAAGAAAGGCTACATTGATACCATCATAAAATCAAGCATGACCAGAGATACATTTATTAAAGCTCTATCTGTTGCGGATTCCTTCGAAATAGGCCATAAACATGGCAATATCCCTCTGTAGAGGAGAGGGGAATTATGGAAAGTAAGCTCAACAAACTTAATATCGACTATACGGAATATCTAACGGAGATCCCGGAAGGAGCACTGAAAACATTTGAGGGAATGCCTGATCTTTCGGAAATCAGGGCTTTCATCCCGGGATTAATTGTTGATATTCTTGCATCTGAAGGAGATACAGTTAAACCTGGAGATATCTTGCTGCTTCTTGAAGCAATGAAAATGCACAATGAGGTCTGCCCCAGCATCAGCGGGATTGTCAGCAAAATACATGTCTCAAAGGGCGACACTGTGAAGAAAGACCAGCTGCTCATGGAGATATCCAGATTTTAATAAAAATAAGGGGGAGGGAATTATCCCTCCCCGATATTTCTATTCAACTTTAAAACAGCTACATGAAACTATTCTACGCCAAGATCCTGTGCTTGTTGCATTGCATTAATTGCGTCATTCCTCCGGCCGAGTCTGCTGTAGGTGCTTGCCAGTAGTTCCCAGTAACGGGCATTATCAGGCTGGAATTCGATCGCTGTTTCAAGGGCTTCCGCAGCTTCCTCATCCATTTCTTTCCTGCTGTAGCAGGCAAATTTCGTATAGTAAGCATTTCCCAGTGCATCATTCGACAGACCTTCTATCATTATCGCAGAATCAAGCATCGAAAGAGCCTCGTCATAATTCTCCATAACGAAATGAGCATGAGCAAGTGTAGAAAGCACTATGAAATCATTTCCAATAAGATCCTGAGCAGCGTTAAGCTCGATGATAGCTTTATCGAAATCATCCATTTCGATATAGGCATATCCTTTCGAGATCATCATATTCGCCTTGATTTCGTCAGCCTCTTCCGGATCAAGCCAGCCTTCGGATACTCCCAGATCAATCTGAATGAAAGCTTCATCAAAAACGCCAATTGCGGATTCGTAATTACCTTCAAGCATATATGTATCAGCTATCGCCTCAAGTACGTCAACATTTGTAGGATCAATTTCGAGTGCTTTGATATATTCAGCTTTTGCCTGCTCAAGAAGGCCAGGAGCATCTTCTTCAGGAGCATTCAGGGACATAATGCTGAGGACACTTCCAGAGTTGTATAGAGCCTGTATACAAATAGTTATGATCTGGTCGAGATTCTGAGAATAGTAATCGGCCATATAAGGATCTGATGTTTCCGAAATCTCCAGTTCCAGGGCTGGAATAAGAGCCAATGCTTTCTGGGAAGCGGTCTGGAAAGACTCAAGCGCCGCAGCGTGGTCACCGTATATATTGAGATTGATATCTCCCATCATAAGATCGAAATTAGGTCTTTCAGGAATGATTTCAGCACCTGTCTTCAGAAGTTCAACCGCTGAATCGATGTCTTCTTCGTTCATAACGGAAGCTGCAGCGTTGAAGAAGGCAAACCAGTATTCTGAAATATCAAGCTTGCCTTGAGTATCAAGTTCCCAGGCTTTCTCGAATGACTCTGAGGCATTAAGCCACCTGTTCATGCTAACTTGTGCTCGACCTCTCCAGAACCATATTTCAGCGTTGAGTGAGTCACCTCGGGCAATAACACTGTCCGCAAGATGAATCATATCTTCATATTCCTGATTCTGCATGTGAACCTTCATGCCGGTTACAACCGGTGAAGAACAGGCAGCAAGTGTCATAATAAGTGCAATCGCGGTAACGACCACATATCGATTACTTATCCATTTACTCAATGGGGAGCCTCCATTTCAGATGTTTTCCAACTATCATACTTGAAATTACGATTGTTAAATCTGGCAATACAAGTTCCGGAAGTCAATATTGACATCAATATACGCAACATTCAGTTTACTATGATCGAGAGGAATTTCATTTGGTTTCTATAACAGGATTGTTTCGAACATTTTTCAGTTTACTGGCGGTTTCAGGTGGTCCATCTTTCACTGCTGCGACTAATGATGATACTGTTACCAGGGAAGCTGTAGTTTTAATAGACCATCAAACCATAGTATTTCTGGAAAATGGAAGAGAATCGAATTTAGCTCTAGTATCTACAGGCAGTGCAGGATATGACACTCCTACAGGTACTTTTGAAGTATTATATAGAAGACGTGCACCTGTCTCCAGTTCATACGGCGTAAGAATGCCATACTGGCTGTGCATCCATCCTTCAGGTCAGATCGGACTTCATCAAACCTTCAAGAGTGGAACAAATACACTCGGAACAAAGCGTTCGCATGGGTGCGTGAGGATGGGCCAGATAACGGCGAGCTGGAGTTATTACTGGCTCAAGGTCGGCTCAATTGTAAGAATCCAGGCAGAGAGCCCCAGAAGAGTTTTCACTGCTGTTCAGGATCAGATTTCCGAATCACAATACGAATAGTAAGACAAATCTTCAATTTCAGATGCCAATATAAGTAGTTCATATCTTTTGATGAGGCTCCTGACTTCGCTATTGACTCTACTACTTTTTATTTTTTCTTCTTTCTCTTCCATAAAGCCG
>DAOWJX010000173.1 GCA_030640155.1 Candidatus Aegiribacteria sp.
GCCATGGCTGGGGTCAATGAAGAATACAGTCAGCAGAGGTGTAATATCAGGAGTCGTAATACTGAACTCGTTGCTCCATGAACTCAGTTGGCCTTCGTTCCATGTCTCGACCGCGTAATAGTAGGTTGTGGACCCGGTGACATCGTTATCCTCGAAAATCACATCTCCGATTTCCTGTATGACACCTGCAACTTCAGCAGAAGACGGATCATTCTCAATTCCGGGGATGTATGATCTGTAAAGAATGTAGAAATAAAAATCCGAATCGGGACAGACCGTCCATTCAAGTGTTACCTGTGCCCATGACATATCACCGGTGTAGGCTCCGCTCAGCGTTGAGGGTGTGGGCGGATCACTTGAAGGAATGCTCAACGATTCCTCGTTGCTCCAGGAATCCAGATCATGAGTATTGACGGTTCGTAGAACGTAATAAAGAGTTGAACCCTCCTGAACATTGTCATCGATCCAGGATGTTTCAGATACAGAGGTGAATACAACGCTGGTATCGGCACTCCCCGGATCCGATTCTATTTCTGGAGAATTCGATCTATATATTGCGTACCATGCGAAATCATCATCAGGACATTGTGTCCAGACAGCGTGTGCCGAATATCCGTTCTTGCCGGCACTGTAATCAATTGAAAGATGCCTGTCCGATTCATGCACTCTCTCAGTCGATTCATGTCCTGACAGCAAATTGCCTTCCTGGACCTCAAGGATGAGGATGGATGGTGTTGGTTTGTTTATCTGAACAGGTCCTGCAGCGTCCCCGCATGAAATAAGAACGATGATTACTCCGACTGCAGGAATAAGAACAGGAAGGATTCGTTTCATAAAACACCTTTCAAATGCAGAAAAAATATACCGCAATTGAAGACAAATCGCCATTTCATCAGGTTATGAATAGTTCTTATAGAATCTTGTTCCAGCCAGCCGGAACTTCTCTGTAACCCGCCAATTCAAGAGGAAGCGTATCAGCATCCCATTCTGTAAACCGGACTGCTCTGCAACCACTCGCTTTCAAAGAATCCTCCAAGGATTTCAGGAATTGATGTACCTCATATCTCTTGGCGATATCGACGGCGGAAATATCTGTTACAACCCCGAGGCACATTGAAAGGCTGGCAAGCCGATCCCCTGCAATTTCAAGGAGATACTCTCCTTCACCGCCTTTTCGAAGCTGCGGGGAAGTTAGAATCCTGAACTTTTTCTGTCTTTTTCTAAGTATATATACTGTAACTATATATAAAATAATGAAAGAAAGCGCAGCTGGTAACACAGATACACTGCCTTTCAGAAACATGATAATCGTCAACAGAATGCTGTGAGTCAGAAATAGAAAACCCATCCCTACAGACATGTCCCTGGAGAATTCTCTACTTGCTGAAAAACCTGCAAACCTTTTTATCTGAGAGGCAAGCCATGGTTTACCTGTAACGGTTGAAATAAGCAGTACACCTGCAAATATGATCTCCAGGAGAATATATCCCGCTCCATTGTAACCTCTTGCTGCCAGAACCTCTCCGGCCAGACCCGCAACTGCAAGCACAACCCCCTCGAGGATGAGGGAGGGATGCTTTGTCCCACGGAAAACAAGTAGAAAAAGGAATTCTCCCAGTCCAATGGATATAACGAGAAGAGCAGCTGCATATCCGGAAAGGAAAATATCCGCAGCCAGATATCCAACCAGCACAACAAGGGTCGGGATCATAGGAGTCCGCTACTCCGTTTCAGAAATATCCTCTTTTGATGAAACGGGTTCAAGTATGAAATCATCTCCATCCGTATCAAGAAGAACTTCCTGACCGGGGAGAATGCTTCCGTCGATAATGGCTGTTGCCAGTTCATTCTGTACATGTTTCTGTAATACACGTTTGAGAGGTCTGGCTCCGAATGCTGGATCGTATCCTATCCTGGCAAGAAGATCTACTGCGGATTCGGATGAAAGGAGAGCAATATTCTGTTCTCTGAGAATCCTGTTCAATCTCAGCAGCTGAATTTCCACGATTTTTCTGATCTCATCTCGCCCAAGTGGATGGAACACTATTATGTCGTCTATTCTGTTAAGGAATTCAGGTCTGAATCTGGTGCCAAGTTCCCGTTTTGCTCTTTCTGTCAACTCCTTCTGCGATAGTTTTCCAGCTGTTTCAGCTATCCAGTCACTGCCCAGATTGCATGTCATGATTATAACGCTGTTGCGGAAATCCACAGTTCTTCCCTGCCCGTCAGTAAGCCGGCCTTCATCCAGAATCTGCAGGAAAATATTAAAAACATCCTGATGTGCTTTCTCGATCTCATCGAAAAGAATCACGGAATAAGGATCTCTCCTGACAGCCTCTGTCAGGTATCCTCCCTCATCGTATCCTACATATCCGGGAGGTGCTCCTATTAAACGGGAAACAGAATGCTTCTCCATGAACTCACTCATATCGATTCTGATCAGAGAGTTCTCATCGTCAAACAGGAAATCTGCCAGTGATCGCGCAAGTTCAGTCTTACCCACTCCGGTCGGTCCCATGAAAATGAAACTTCCAAGAGGTCTGTTCGGATCCTGCACATTCGCTCTTGCTCTCCTGACTGCCTCGGCTACGGCGGAAACGGCTTCATCCTGCCCGATTACTCTTCGATGAAGCTCTTCTTCAAGGGTGAGAAGGCGCTGCTTCTCGCTTTCCATCAGTCGGGAAACAGGAATACCAGTCCACTTTGAAACTACTTCCGCGATGTTATCAGGTATGATCTCTTCCGAAAGCATGGATCCGCTCTTCTGAAGATCTTCCAGCTTTCGCCTGAGATCTGATGTTTTCTCTTCAAGATCATGAAGCTTTCCATATCTTATTTCAGCTACCTTTTCAAGATCACCCTCCCGTTCAGCGATCTTTGATTCTCCTCTAAGATCCTCTGCTTCCCTTGCGAGGTCCCTGATTCTATCAATGAGATCTTTCTCATTTTTCCAGGATAATTCAAGGGCGGTTCTCTCCTCCTCCAGTTCAGCAAGCTCCTTTTCAATAGCCTCAAGTTCTGGGTGACAACTTGAATCTTCCTCTCTTCGCAGACCTTCCCGCTCTATCTCCAGCTGGATGATTTTCCGCCTGATTTCATCTATCTCCTCAGGCATGCTGTCGATTTCAATTCGGAGTCTGCTCGCAGCCTCGTCAACAAGGTCAATCGCTTTATCCGGAAGGAATCTGTCAGTTATGTAACGATTAGAAAGAGTAGCCGCAGCTATCAGGGCAGCGTCCTGAATGATGATTCCATGATGGCTCTCATATCTTTCCCTCAACCCTCTTAGAATACTGATTGTATCCTCAACAGAAGGTGGTTTGACCATAACCGGCTGGAATCTTCTTTCAAGCGCGGCATCCTTTTCAATATGCTTTCTGTACTCATCCAGGGTTGTCGCACCTATACAATGCAATTCCCCTCTTGCGAGTACCGGTTTAAGCATATTGGCCGCATCAACCGCCCCCTCTGCTGCTCCAGCCCCGACCAGAGTATGCATTTCGTCAATAAATAGAATAATCCTGCCTTCTGAAGCAGCTATCTCTTTCAGCACCGACTTCAGCCTTTCCTCGAATTCCCCTCGGAATTTCGCCCCGGCTATCAGCGCACCCATATCCAGAGACAGTACCCGTTTATCTGTCAATGTTTCCGGTACATCACCTTCAGCGATACGGCGTGCCAGCCCTTCAACAATCGCGGTCTTCCCGACACCGGGTTCACCGATGAGAACCGGATTGTTCTTCCGTCTTCTGCCAAGAACCTGCATTACTCTGCGAATCTCGTCATCTCTTCCGATTACAGGATCCAGCTTTTCCTGACGGGCCATTCTAGTAAGATCTCTTGTATATTTCTCAAGCGATTTGTAGTTGTCTTCGGAGGTTTCGGTATCGATTCTGGAAGATCCTCTTACCGCGGCCAGAGCTGAAAGAAAATCTTTTTCAGAGATGCCGATGGATTCAAGCACATCGGATATCCTGCCCCCTTCTTTTAACAGACCAAGGAACAGATGCTCTCTGGCTATATACTCGTCCTTCATTTTCAGAGCTATTTTCTCGGCCGCGCCTAACACCTTGATCATCGATCTTGACATACGCGGTTCAGTGCCACCCTGAGTTTTTGGCAGTGATCCGAGGATCCCGGCGATCTCATTTATTATCTTTTTCCGGTCA
>DAOWJX010000219.1 GCA_030640155.1 Candidatus Aegiribacteria sp.
AGGGAGAAATCGTAAAGGAAGCAGGCGTTAGCCTCATCATCCTTCTCCGTAAGAGGGCCGGTGAATGTTCCCAGATTTCTCATATTATCGAGTATAACAACCATATTCTCGAGCCAGTCCAGAGAAACTTCCATGCTGTATCCGCTGGTTGCCATTGAAACTTGTTCAACTTCAACAGGGTTGCCTATCCACTCAGCGGCAGCGGCAGCTGCATCCTCAGGATTAGTATTGATATAGTCTGTTGCCGCCGCGAACAGTCTTAGAGAGGCCGCTATTTCCAGCGGTTTCTCAACAATTGCTGTTTCCGTTGCCGCAATCGCGCAACATGGATGATTGCGGAAATCGCCAGGCGGAAGGTCTGAAAGCTCTGCAACACATTTTCCTATTCCATTATACTCAGCCATAGCACAGGAGGGATTATTCGATACATACGCATCGATGGTTTCATTCTGAAGTGATGGATTCAGATTGGGTTCTCCCTGTGCATTGAAAAGAAGAATTTTCGAGCCAGGTTCGGGGTTTCCCTGCATGCTCCACGGAATTTCTGCCTCATTAAGAGCTGATTCAAATATCAGAAGAGCAACAGCCTTAGGACTTTTAAATCCTATGATCAGCGGTTCTTCGCTTTCATTCACCCAGCTGACGAAACTGTCCCAGTCATTAACTGCATCGTTATCAACAGAAACTACAAGCATATCACCTCTGCTGTGAAGCGGACTGATTATTTTTATTCCGCTTCCCTGATCAGCACTCGCGGCAAAAGGAATTACACCCCCGAAACCTATGTCAAACAGCCCTGCAATCATGTTGTTAGGAACGTTAATGGCTCCCTGTGACTGCACGAATTCAATTTCAGCTACTTTCTGCCCGTTCTCGATGAGAGCATAATAGCTTTCTCCAAGGGGCTCAAGGTAAATACCATAAATCGCATTCATTCGTTCACCACGCAGAGCAGATATGAATACAGCCGAATGGTGATCATGTCTGCAATGGCCAACTTTAAGAATAGGCACCTCTATCGAAAGATCAACTTCCTGCTCCTGTATATTGGAATCTGTATCCGTTTGAACCTGATCAGCCTGTTCACCGCATCCGGCAATGATTATTGATAATATTATTGACAAGAAAACACACTTGACCGAGATCTGCTTTTTCATCGCATTTCCCCTTTTGAGTTAAGAGTAATTACTACAACCTGCAGCATCAATTTTAAAATATCACATTTTCATCCCCTCTGAAAAATTAATCAGCAATCTGTTCTTCGCATTTTTATTGATATGTATTACTCTGCAAAAAAGCCATCTGTTGGTCAAGCTGTAATAACCCTGGATGAAACTCTTCAGTGATTCCCTGTTCATTTTCTTACTCATTTGTGTTTACGCACTTATATCCGCACGAGTGAACCATTTTCAGTAAATCCTTATAACAAATACTTAAGTACGATATCCCCACATATGAATGATATTACTATTCATTTATCGTAATAATACATTTACATCGAGCAGTATTATTTTCAAGAAACAATCAAATCACTGAAATCCTATGTTAACTCAGTAGCCAAGACGAGATGAAATGAATTTCCTGAATCACTCTGATACTTCCACGTCAGCTGCCTGGTATACTCTCTTGATCACCTTTCATCCGCTGCGTAAACGATTAATTATTTTCTGCTAATTACTGATTTTCGCATATCCCTATGAAATTATGGTATATTCAAAAGTACGTTTAACATGACACCTGTGCGAACTGGAAAGATTATATCCATGAACTGTAAGATGCTTCTAATTCTTGACGCGGATGACACGCTCTGGGAGAGTGCTCTCTTCTTTGAAAGAACCGAATACGATTTCCTTGAGCTTATGTACACTCTGGGGTTCAAGAGGGAGAATATCCGTCATATGGTTCATACGAGAGATATTGAGAGATTATCAGCAACAGGTTATGGTGCACGACCATACATTGATACTTTACGGCAGATAATGCTCGAGCTCATTCCTGAACCGCCATTGTGGGCATCTACTGCCCTTCGTGATATTGAAAGCACTCTTCTTGAACATCCGGTAATACTGATGCCTGGAGTAATGGAAACTCTGCTGGATATTAAGTCACTCCCTGTTACTACAGTTATTTATACGATGGGTGAACAGGAACATCAAAACGCCAAATTCATGAAATCCGGGCTTGTACAGCTTGTTGATGACCTGATAATTGTACCTGAGAAAACTGTAGCCAACCTGGATGATCTTATTGCTCGTTTCAACATGCCTGCTGACAGATGTTTACTGGTGGGAAACAGTCCGCGATCAGACATCAATCCAGCTCTTTCGCTTGGAATTCAGGCTGTTCATATTATCAGAGATCGAACCTGGGCAGCGGAACGGGAGGATTTCATCAACCCGGGATTTGTCAGAACAATTGAGAAATTCGATGAACTGCTTCTCATTCCCGGGCTGATCAAATGTTAATTGACATGCCAGGCATGGATTAATTTCAATGCATACAAACACTGGAGGCCTGTAATGAAGCTATCTGATATAATTGAGCCAGGCTCGGTTTCCATAAGCCTTAAGCCTGATTCCAGTGAACAGCTTCTCCGTGAAATAGCATCACTCGCATCAACAGCCAAACCTCTGAGGAATATCAGTAAGGAAACAATCTACAATGCTCTTTCTGAACGGGAGAAATTGTCCTCAACAGCATGCGGTCACGGAGTCGCAATACCTCACTGCAGAATACCGGAAATGTCCGGATTTGTCGCTGGACTTGTCGTTCTTTCCAATGGGATCGATTTCAACGCTTCTGATAATGAAAAGGTTGATCTTATCCCATTCGTAATTGGTCCTGAAGAACACCCTCGAACACACCTTCAATTGCTCTCCTCTCTCGCTCAGGTCTTTCGAAACGACGAACTTAGAAGTAATATGCGAAACGCGGAAACTCCTGAAATTGCGTGTAAAATCCTTTTGGATACCGCTTCCCCGGATAAAGACAGGTCTGCCCAGCCTGGAAAAAAGCTTCTTCACCTCTTTATACAGGATGAAAGTGTTTTCGACGAGCTTCTGCAGGTTTTCGCGACAGCTGAAACCACATCTTCCATGATTATGGACGCGGATGAATCAACACGATATCTGATGGATATTCCCTTCTACGCAGGTTTCTGGAATACAGATATACAGCATTTTAATAGAATTATCGTATCTGTAATCAGAAATGAACTTGTTAACGCAACGATAAGAAACATCGAATTCATCTGCGGACCGCTCTCGGAAAGAACCGATATTATGATAACTGTCTCCGATCTGCACTCCGTTCACGGTTCACTGGAAAGTTAAAAATGACCGTTTCTATGATCGCTCTTGTTGGAATTGCGATTCTCTCCGGTCTGTATGCCGGGAAAATTACCCGAAAAATCGGGTTACCTTCTCTGATCGGTTTCATGCTCGCGGGTGCTGTAATGGGTATTTCTCTTCTGAAAATATTCAATGTGGAAATACTCGAACATCTTTCATTCATACCTGATATCGCACTGGGATTTGTGGCTTTCAGCATTGGTTCTGAATTGAATCTCAATATACTCAAACGACTTGGCAAAAGCCTTACTGCAATTCTCCTCTGCGAAACTCTCCTTACATTCGTTCTCGTAACTCTTGGTGTATTGCTCATTTCCGGTGGAGACTGGCCTATGGCGCTTATTTTCGGTGCCATGGCTCCAGCAACTGCTCCAGCCGGAACGGTAGCTGTCCTCCAGGAGTATAAGGCTAAGGGTAATCTTACTCAGGCTCTATATGCAGTAGTTGGTTTTGATGACGGAATAGCAGTTCTTATTTTCGGATTCGCGTTTGCTCTTAGTAAATCACTTCTCAGCCCTGAGACCGGCGGATCTGCGAGCATACTTTCTACGGCAGGTGAACCCGCTCTCGAAATTGTAATCAGTATCGCTGTTGGCCTTATTCTCGGTATTGTGTACTCCAGACTGGTCAGACTTATCCGCTCACACGATAATATTCCAGCTCTGACTTTCGGATTTGTATGTGTTTCCGTAGGACTTGCCCTCACGTATGGTTTTTCTCCTATTCTTACGCCAATGGCACTTGGTTTTGTACTTTC
>DAOWJX010000287.1 GCA_030640155.1 Candidatus Aegiribacteria sp.
TACCTTGTGAATAGGGTCTGCTTCCGGAACAAATATCCCAACAACCGCGTGACCGCTTTCGTGATACGCGGTACACTCCTTCTGTACTGGGCTGATGATAATGCTTTTACGCTCGAGACCGAGTACTATTCTATCAATAGCGTAATCGAAATCTTCCTGTTCAACCTTATTAGCATTGCGTCTTGCGGCTCGCAGAGCTGCTTCATTGGCCAGGCTCTCCAGATCCGCTCCGCTGAATCCAGGAGTACTCCTGGCAACTTTTTCCAGACTCGCTGACTTGTCCACCGGCATCTTGCGCGTATGGACTTTCAGTATCGCCTCTCTGCCCTTAACATCCGGCATACTTACAACAATTGTTCTGTCGAATCTGCCGGGTCTTAAAAGTGCCGGATCAAGAACATCAGGGCGGTTAGTAGCAGCCATGACTATTACACCCGCGTTTTCCTCGAATCCATCCATTTCCACAAGAAGTGCATTCAGTGTCTGCTCCCTCTCATCATGTCCCCCTCCAAGACCGGCACCTCTATGTCTTCCGACAGCATCTATCTCATCAATGAAAATAATGCACGGAGCTTTTGACTTGCCCTGTACAAAAAGGTCCCTGACGCGGCTTGCTCCCACACCAACGAACATTTCCACGAAATCGGATCCACTCATGGAATAGAAGGGAACCTTGGCTTCACCAGCTACTGCTTTTGCCAGTAATGTCTTCCCGGTTCCGGGTCTGCCAACCAGTAAAACACCCTTTGGAACCTTTCCCCCGAGACGTTGAAATTTCTCCGGTACCTTGAGGAACTCAATCACTTCCATAAGTTCCGCTTTCGCTTCATCTGCCCCTGCCACATCTTCAAATGTCACCTGGGGATTATCACTGGAGAACAGTCTGGCTTTGCTTTTCCCGAAGGAGAAAGCCTTCCCTCCTCCTCCCGCTCTTCGCATGAAGTAGATGAAGAAACCGATAAGCAGAAGAAAAGGAATGAACGAGAGCAAGTGAGCCAGTAATTCGTTTGGCGGTTGTGCGGTTACAAGCACACCATAAGCGGACAGGGAGTCAAGAACCCCTGTACTCTCGAATGGAATGAAGCTAGTAAATTCACTGAATTCGTTCCCATCTTCGGTCTGTGGAAAATAGAATTCACCTTTAACCGAACCACCAGTCTCTATAACAATGGATTTGATATTGTTCTCGCTGATGTATTCCATCAGGCGGGAATAAGGAATATCAACACTGTCACTCCCCGTATCAAAAACCTGGAATATCGTAAAGGCAATTAAAACCATAAGCAACCACATCGTGACGGTTCTCACTGAGCAACCGGCAGTGATTGGCTGGGGTGGCAATTTTTTACCTGGTGGGCGCTTGTTGTTCATATATCTCCTGATCCGTTCATTCCCTTTTCGCTACGATATCGGACAGATTTCTTCCAAACCCTCCCGGGCTGTCGAGTCCATACCCGAATACAAATCTGTCAGGAATGTTGAATACAACCCGATCGACTTCTACTTCAACCTTTCTTCTGATTTTTTTATCAAGCAAAACTACTGTGTGAAGAGAGGCCGGATCTCTTGATTTTATCAGTCGTTGAATATACGCCAGAGTAAGCCCTGTGTCGACGATATCCTCCACCAGGAGGACATCTCTGCCTGACAGAGGAAGGGTAGTATCAAGCGTAAGCCTAACTTCTCCTGAAGATTCTGTCTGTTCTCCGTAACTCGCTGCTCCGAGAAACTCGATCTGCAGTTGAACCTCCATAGAGCGAATCAGATCAGCAGCAAACATGAAACCTCCCTTTAAGAGAGGAATAACCACAACCTGTTTCCCCAGGTAATAATCTGAGAGCGTTTTACCCAGTTCCAGTATGCCCTGCCTGATCTCTTCCGAGGAAATAAGCACTTCATAATCAATACTCACTGATCTTCATCCGTTCGTTTAAAAGATTTTTCAATAAACACTTCAGATTCAACAACTGTAATTCTCAAGCCGCCGGGAAGCAAATGAAATCCTTTTTTCGTATCAGCTAACCATCTGTCGGTTTTTTCAATTTCCTCTCTTCCACTTCTGGGGCGACCACTGAGAACCCACAGAACACCAAGCCTTACAGCTCTCGGATAATTCAAATATTGCTCAATAATGAACTTGTCTCCGAACACAAGTTCCTCAATAGTTTTCTCGATCATATCATCCATTACATCCCTCCACTGAGACAGATTTGCGGAAGATCTGCCCAGTGCATAAGAACATCCCGGAGATAGTGATTCAAGAGCAGGCATAATGATGTGTCGTATTCTGTTTCTGAGGAAAATATCTTCGATATTAGTGGGATCTTCAATCCAGCTCTGATCAATCGTCGAGAGATACTCCTGAAGATCATGCCTTGATAAATCGAGAAGTGGTCTTATAACAGGACCTCGTCCAAAATAGTCCATTCCACCCAAACCTCTCAACCCCGAGCCTTCAAGGAGTCGAAGTATAAGCGTTTCAGCTCTGTCCGAGGCAGTGTGTCCCGTCGTCACAAGGTCAGATCCTTCTGCTATCTCGTTGTATATCGCTTCACGCTTACTGCTGAAATACGCTTCAAGTGATCCTGATTCCGAAGGAGGAATTCTCCTTAATTGAAAAGGCAGTTCCAATCGAGCGGCAAGTTCTTCCACAAAGGCAGCATCATCAGCGCTATCTGATCTTGTGCCATGATCGATGTGAAGAACAGACACATTCCATTTCATATGATTCTCGAATTGCATCAGCAGTCGAAGAAGAGCCACGGAATCACTCCCACCGGACACAGCTGCCCAGACATTGCTACCTTTCGGTAGCAGACAACGGGTTCTCACTGTTTCTATGAAAGTACCTTCAGGATTCCTCACTTTATTCACCATGTCCTCCACGTTTACAATATACAGGAGCCACACTGAAATATTCAGGCGGGTCCGTAAACTTGCATAAAACATACCTGATAAGATATCTTCAGTATATTCCAATTCGCTGTTTACACGCTGGACTTATCATTAGCATAAGACAATAA
>DAOWJX010000304.1 GCA_030640155.1 Candidatus Aegiribacteria sp.
AGCAATGATCTTTATCCAGATATTCTTTTCCGATGTTATAGTCTCTTCTATCCAAGGAAGAAGAACAATATTATCCATCATTCGCTTCCATTGCAGATATCATGAATGGCCTGATTTATCCAGCCTGTTACTACTCTTGTGTCCTTCAATATCACCGAGTAGAGCGAGGAGTCTAACCAGTTCCGAACGGACATTTTAACGGAGTCTGTAATCCGATCTGACCCGAGCGATTTCAGCGCCTGCACGATGATACCGCTCTCTCTGTGCTTGAATCCAGACTCCTTCAAAGCGGTATTCTTGAATTCAATGTTGTGATCCATTACTTTGAATACCTTCGAAGGTCCATCTGACAGGTAGAGGAGTCTGCCGGGCACCTGTGTCGAAAGATCAAGGAGATTCAGAGCAGCTTGCCCGGATATCTGAATACGCCATCCATACTTGCGCGCAAGCGCTCGAGCAACCTGATCAGAATCAGGGGACATCATCTGATTCAGGTAATCGCTGAATTTCGGGTAATCGTATATGCCTCGAGCAACTCGTCTTATTCTTTCTGTCTTGCTCAATCTGTGAAGAGCAACATCTATTGATTGGCGGCTGCCAAGGTCGGCAAAATCAATCTGGGAAAATGCCCAACCCTTACCGTATCCATATATCCTTGCAATTACTTTGTTTTCAATTGATTGCATTGTTCTCTCCCAGTAAATTCTGTAAGAAATATAGGGGTATACTTCTTACAAAACAATCCCGAATATCGAGACTATTTCTGGGCTCCTTCATATCGGTTTCCAAGATATCAAGGATGGTCCTCGTGAATCGTTATTGAGAACTACCGAAAACGTTAGAAATCTGCCTGCCAGGCACCGTTATCATGTACTTACTGTTATACATTCCTCCGCTGTAGATCTGGCGTTTGCCTTTTCCGAGATCTATGCGGGATAGGTCAAGGCGATTGAACCAGTCATGCCCTGCTGCCTCTGAACTCCATAGAAATAAACGCTTAACTTTCACCGATCGGCAGTTCTCCAGAAGCTCCTGAACCACTGCAGGTCTTGCTGTAGTAAGTCCTTCCATCAGCAGACACACCTGTTCAAGATCGTTGTTACTCATGACAAGACGCGTCTGCTCCATTATAGCGTGCTCTCTGCCGGACATGATTATTTTGAAACCACCGCAGTCAAGTTCAGTTGTAGACTTCTCTTGAACATGTTTGAATAACGACAGGCACCTGTGTTCTATATCAACATTCCATGGATGGTTACGAAACCATGTTGGCAGCCGTTCCTGCAGATCGCTTATAAGAAGAACTCTCTTCTGCCGTCCTATCGGAACGAAGTGAGACAGTCCCTGCAGCTCCAGAGCTGTTTGCCCTCCCACATGCACTGTTTTGTCCAGTTGAGTCTGCAGAGCATATATTCCACCCTGCCATTCAACATGATCGCCGGAACGGGCGTATGCCCCTGTTCCGAATCGCTGCAACCATCCGGAACCCACGTGCCAGTATGCCAGTTTACTGGATACTCCAAGCAGAGTAAACCATGGCTGAGTCGCAACTGTGTTCTTTGGCCACTCCTGCAACACCTGGTTTATCTTTGATACGTTTCTACCAGTCATGCTGTATATATTACCAATATTTTCAAATCCTGAACAACTCTCAGTTTAGTTTTATGTTAATATGTCAAGTAATACTAGATGTATATTAAGAAATATAAACCCTGAATTTTTGCCGAAGCCCTTTCAAAATGAGTACTATTTTCGGAGAAGGAAAATAATGAGAAAAGGAACGTACGTAACTGACATAACTCACTTTCTTGATGAGACTGGTAACATTCCTGTCTCCCTTCCAAAACCTGCTTCTCGACTCGCTTCATTCTTTGCCATCATAATTGACGAAACCACAAGGACAGCATCAGAAGTTTTCAACGATATTGAACTGACTTGCGCGGCAGAGGATTGCACCGGATCAATTCTATCTCGATTCGAATCTGAAACGGATGATATCATCTGGAATTGTCCTGACTGCGGAAGCAACGGAGTCATTCGCAACTGGTAAAACACAAAATGGAATCATCTTAAACCATGAACGAGAAAACGAAAGTCTATCTTTTTTCATGAGGTTGCTCCCTCAATTGCTCCCTCAATAGCACCCTCATTATCAAGATAATTCCTGGGTTTCTCCAGATTGTTTTCCAAGTATAGCATGGAATGGAAATGATTCCTTGAAGATGAACTGTCTGATGTTCATTCCTGCAATTCATTTGCAGATATTAATGTATTCCGTTGACTTTCGCATTTGTATTCCATGCTGATTCAGTATTCAGATATCTGGATTCTGCCGGTTGATTAACCGGAAATATGTTGCTTGTTAGTACTGCTTGAGACCGGTTACAGGCAAAATATTACCGGTTTAACAGTGTTGTAACAGCTGCTGATTTGTTGAACGGTTCTGTGGTGCGTTTACTCCGGCAGCCTTCCGAATTCCTCGGGACATTGGAGTTTATGGGTTATCGGCAGGAACTTGGTCATCAGCTTGCAGAACTGGGCATAATAATCATCCCAGCCGTATTCACCGCGCCCTCCCGGAGAAAGTTCATCCTGGTGCCCCAGTATTCTTGCACATACAGCCTCGGCTACTATCTCTGCGAGTAATAGCCGGAAATGCACAGTGTTCTGCCCCGGATAGTTATCTGCCTTAGGTCCCAGATATCGGTTGACCGAGTTATGACGTGCGGCGATCTCCAGCATGTTCTGCTGCCAGCGATAACGCTGGCTGCCAAGATCAACATCTTCAAGAATTATTTCCAGACCCGATCCTATAGGCTCAACACTCTGGATAAGAGCAGATGCCTTATGTTCGGCTGCCGATGCGGTAACAGTTTCTTTTGCCTCGGTTCCATCCGAAATAATCTTTATCGAGCATACAGCAATTCCAAGGTCAGGTTTGTGTCGCAGTAGATGCTGCCCCTTTATGGAGAAGGCGTCTCCGGTTATTGAAACCTCAACATCAGTATGATCCGGAAACATCTCAATCGGCGCGTACAGTTTAATCTTCTTTCTTTCCGCTTCGGTTTTCATTCGATAGTGTTTACGGCGAAATTCGAAATCCTCAATATCACTATACAGTTCTGCTCTGGATCTTAAAACCTCCACAAGAGCCTCATCGCTTATGCTGCCCAATGAAACGGTCATACCAGTAGCTGAGGACGGTTTAAGAGCTGACACATCCCAACTGGCAACCAGAACATTATCCTTGCCTTTCGGAGTAATCAGCTCTGGAACTGGATTGCTTATACCTATATTATCTGATGAAGGATCGACATGTACTGCAGTACCTTCTGATACATCAGGGAATGCTTTATGATCGATTCTGAATCGGAATGTTTTTTCTTCACCGACAATCATCTTTGCAAAAGGGGGACTTATTGAATAACCTTTGTTTACGAATTTACTGTGAGCAGATCGGCTATGCTGGGTTCGGGCGGGTTCATTCTCTTCTTCGAACTCCTTCATGAACTCAATCGCGGCTTTTTCCAGGGCATCCAGTCTTCTTCTTGTTTCCTCACTCTCAATATCTGTCCGCTGATTCTCCTCCCGGCGTCTCTCTTCGTCCACCAAAGGTCTGAAGCGCTTCAAAGCTTCTTCGAACAGGGCGCTGACGAAGGGATGTTCCCTGTCGAGGCC
>DAOWJX010000221.1 GCA_030640155.1 Candidatus Aegiribacteria sp.
AGCAACGCTCAGAAAGGTCATAGATGCCGACTATAAGGTTGAAGGTGCCCTTAGAGCGGAAGTAAACATGAATAGGAAAAGGCTGATGGACATACGGTGCTATCGTGGAATAAGACATCGCAGGGGGCTCCCTGTCCGTGGCCAGAGAACTCATACAAATGCCCGCACCCGAAAGGGGCCAAAATTCGGGCACGGTAGAATTCGTTAGGAGGCTGGCGTGCCAAAAGGAGCCAAGGCAAAGAGTAAAAAGAAGATTGTTAAAAAGAAAAAAGCTGTCAGGGTTACGGATGTTCATGGTGTTGCCCACATAAAGTCATCATTCAACAATACCCTGATAACAATCACTGATCGAAATGGTAACGTTATTGCGTGGGCAAGCGGTGGAACAACAGGAGTAAAAGGTACAAGAAAAGGAACAGCATTTGCTTCAGGGCAAGCTGCAGTACAGGCTTCCGAAAAAGCAATTGAAGCAGGGATCAAGAAAGTGGAGATCTGGGTCCGTGGTCCGGGATCCGGACGGGAATCAGCCGTCAGGGCGCTTCAATCTACTAATCTGGAAGTTACTGCAATCAAGGATCAAACCAGGATACCGCATAACGGGTGTCGTCCCTCGAAACGTCGCCGACGCGGATAAGCATATAATCACGGTCCTTAAAGGGCCTGTAAACACCCGGTGATAGATTCCCCGGGAGGAGGATCAGATGGAATTCAAGAGTCTTTATCTTCCTGATATGATCAGGTGGGAAAAAGAGTCATTAACCGATACTTTCGGCAGACTCGAGATTACACCCCTGGAACGCGGTTTCGGTCGTACTCTTGGTACAGCTCTGAGACGGGTACTACTGTCTTCGCTTGAAGGATCAGCAGCGGTTGCGGTGAGAATAGAGGGTGTTGAGCATGAGTTCTCGACAATTCCCGGTATTCTGCAGGATATTCCTGAAATCGTACTTAACATCAAATCTCTCATAATCAGGCTAGAGGGTGACGAACCAGGTTCACTGAAACTGAAAGCAGGAAAAAAGGGCAAGTATACGGGTAATGATCTCAAGGGAGACAGCTACCTTGAAATTATGAACAAGGATCAGGAAATAGTCCAACTTAACAAGAACTGTAAACTCTCCATGGAGATAATTGTCGAACGCGGGAGGGGATTCATTCCTGCGGATGAATGGAGTATCCATGGAAAGGAAGAGGACGCAGGAACCATTCTTCTCGATTCCTGGTTCTGCCCCGTTAAGAGAGTGAATTTTGAAGTTCAGAGTGCCAGGGTTGGTGACAGAACAGATTACGATCATCTTATCATGGATGTAAAAACTGATGGGAGTATTTCTCCTGAAGATGCTATTGATACCGCTTGCGAAATTCTAGTCCACCACCTGCAGATGATTCCCGGAGGGCTTGAACCGGTTGAAAAACCTGTTGCAATCGTTGAGGAAAAAGACAGTAGAGAAGAGACTCTTGCTACTCTGATCGAAGATACCGGTATACCCACAAGGATTGCCAATGTACTTAAATCAGAAGGAATTAAGACCGTAAGCGATCTGATAGAGAAGACAAGCAAGGAAATACTTGATATTGGCGGTTTTGGACCATCATCACTTGAGAAGGTAAATGATGTTCTCAAGAAGATTGGTTTTTCAATAGACGACTGAAATACAGTCATCGGGAGAGCGAGATATGCGACACAGAAAAAAGATACCCAAGCTGGGCCGAAAGCCCGATGCAAGAAAAAGGCTTCTCCGAAATCTTGTAACCTCACTGATAATTGAGGAGCGGATCACAACCAGCATGGGAAAGGCAAAAGCGACACGGAGTGCGGTTGAAAAAATTATAACAAAGGGCAGGAATGATTCCGTCCACTCAAGAAGACAGGTTGCCGCATCTGTGTATGGCAGCAAGACTGTTCAGAAGGTTTTCAATGTTCTGGGCCCAAGGTATGCCGGTCGTAATGGCGGATACACGCGCATGCTCAAGCTTGGACCAAGACATGGTGATGCAGCAGAGGTCTGTATTCTGGAGTTCGTCGACTCGCCGGGTTCCGTTACTGCTTCCGGCAAGGACAAGAAGAAGTAAGACGGTATCACTGTGAGGAAAATAGCCGTTCTGACAAGCGGGGGTGATTCTCCCGGGATGAACGCATGCATCAGGGCCACGGTAAGAAGAACTCTTAATCGTGGCCTTTCTGCGATTGGTGTCAGAAAAGGTTTTGAAGGACTCATTGACGGGGATTTCATAGAACTTGAATCACAGGATGTCAGCAACATCATTCAGCGCGGTGGAACCATTCTGCATTCCTCGCGGAGCGAAAGATTTCTGACCCCGGAAGGAAGATCTGCTGCCGCAGCCAATCTCAGGAATGCCAGTATCGACGGACTGGTCGTGATAGGCGGCGATGGTAGTTTCAGAGGGGCAGACAGGTTATCGTTCGAGAATGGAATTACTGTAGTCGGTGTTCCGGCAACCATAGATAACGATATCTGGGGAACTGATCTTACAATCGGATTCTGTACTGCTGTCAACACAGCTCTTGAGGCTATCGATAAAGTTCGGGATACAGCTGCTGCGCATGACAGGCTTTTCATTGTGGAAGTAATGGGAAGATCAGCCGGATTCATAGCCCTGGAGGTCGGAGTAGGGTCGGGAGCTGAAGCTGTTCTGATTCCTGAGACTCCCACTGACCTTGATGCGATAGTCAGAAAAGTCAGAAACAGAATATCCATGGGACGAACCTCCAACATACTTGTTGTTGCTGAAGGCGATGAGGCTGGAAACGCCTTTGAGATAGCTGCCAAAATAGAGAAGATATCCGGTTTGAAAAGCAGAGTGACCGTTCTCGGTCATGTTCAGCGGGGTGGGTCACCGGCATCGATAGATCGGGTACTGGCATCCAAACTGGGCTGGGCAGCTGTTGATGCGCTTGTTGATGGAGCAGGATCATGCATGGTCGGAGAAATCAATGGAGAAATAGCCATGCATCCGCTGCCTGATGCATGGACAAAAAAGAAAAAACTCGATCCCCTGCTCCTCGAACTCACAGCAACCCTCTAGGGGTCAAACCTTGAATCTTGACATTTTCTGCCATCACCGTTTTCCTCTTCGGTCACGTGCAAGGCATTCAAACGATCTGTCCCATGTTTTCTCAGCTTCGGGAGAGAATGCGCATGCAGTGAATTCACCCATCCGTCTGTGGTAGGCGATACATTCACGGCATTTTCCGTGTCTGGGACAACCGGGGTATGTACAGGCGCATTTTTCCGTTTTGCATTCATTCATTGATGTGCTTATGCTCCCTTCAATCCAGATAAATAATAACTGATTGAAGAAACATCATGGATTAAGTAGTGCCTGTCACTATTTATTGGAAACGGAATAAGATGATAAAAGGTGTGATATTCGATCTTGATGGAACGCTTCTCGATACGCTTGATGATATTCACAATGTAGTGAACAGGGTTCTTCAGATGAACGATCTCCCAAAAAAAACTGCCCTGGAAGTAAAAGCTGCTGTTGGCAGGGGAGTGACAGAGCTTGTACTCAGGTTGTTCCCCTCAGGTGAGCTTTCTGCGCAGAGGGCGTTCAAGGTTGCTTCCGACATCAGAAAAACCTTTCTTGAGCATGGAACAGTGCTGACAAAACCATACAGGGGTGTCGAGAAGATGCTTGATACTCTTGCCGGCAGAGGTATTCCTATGGCTGTTCTCACAAACAAGCCTCAGGCATCAGCGGATAAGGCGGTCTCCGTTTATCTCCCTGATGTTCCATTCAGGACTGTTCAGGGAGCCATGACGGGCTTCCCCATGAAACCCGAATCGGAAATCGCTCTGAAAGTCGTTCTGAAGCTCGGAACTCTTCCTGAAGAAACACTTATGGTGGGAGACAGCGAAGTTGATATGGATACAGCAAAGAATGCAGGTTTGATCGCTGTCGGTGTATCCTGGGGATTCAGATCTGTCGAGTTGCTCCTTGAACATGGAGCAGATGTGATAGTAAATGATCCAAAGGAAATCTGTGGGTTAGTATTCCGGTCCAACCACAACACGAATTGAAGCGGGAAGAGATTTCAGCATCACAAGCGAGTTATCCGGGATATCACTGATCAATTCACCGTCCAGTTCGACCACCAGCTTTCCTGTGGCCTTGAGCCTGAATTCGTTCCCGCTCCACGAAGAAACCGAAGGATTCTCCAGAAGAGTTCCCCTGTAGATCATAGGCATACTGCGAATCAGCCTCGTTCTGGAGATTGGTCTGACAACTGCTGTGTCAAGTTTTCCGTCATCCGGAACTGAGGAAGGCGACAACATCATTCCTCCGCCGACGAAAGGACATACACCCGCTGTGATGCTCAGATATTTTCCTGCAAACACACTTTGTTCATCCATTGTCAGTGTCCCCTCCCACGAGGGCATTTCAACAAGGGAAAATACAAGGGCAGCCAGATACCCGAGCCTGCCAATGGAGATTTTGCGCCTGAACCGGATAGATTTCCCGAGAACATGCGCGTCAAGTCCTACTCCCGCGGAGTTGATGAATATATGACCGACCTGTGCGGTATCATTTGACTCTAAGGAGCATATTCCGGCATCCAATTTAGCGATTTTGCCGCTCCCGATACTCCTGATTGTCTTCTCGATTGATTC
>DAOWJX010000014.1 GCA_030640155.1 Candidatus Aegiribacteria sp.
AATAGAAAGGACACGCACCAGAGCGTGCATGTCCCCGTGGGGTGATGTTACCTTATGTTTAGATGTTAGGCCCGGCCCCTTTTGCTACGTTTGGAAAGTTCTATTCTTTCTTCTAGATTACACGAATGACGAAAAGAGCATCTGAGCGGAAACACTGGGACGATTTCTGGAGAAGGGATCGTGACCTTGACGAGATCTACGATAACGACGGACGCATTCCCATGGAGATCTGCAAACGGATGGATGTTCAGGGATTGGTTGTCATGGAAGTCGGGGCAGCGACAGCGAGGGACAGTGTGGCTCTGGCTCTGGATGGAGCCGTAGCAATTGCTCTTGACTACTCCGATGAGGCTCTCAGGCTTGCTCATCTGACCGCTAAAAGGGCTGGAGCAACTCTTTTTCTCGTATGCGGAGATGCACTGGCGCTTCCATTCAGAGATTGCTCTCTTGATCTCGTGTTTCATCAGGGTGTACTGGAACATTTCCGCGATCCTTCCCTGCTCCTGAATGAGAACACAAGAGTGCTGAAAAAGGACGGTACCGTACTGGTTGACGTTCCTCAAACACTCCACATCTATACTGTAATCAAGAAAACACTGATAGCTTTCAACGCATGGTTCGCCGGATGGGAAACTCAGTTCACTCCGCGAAGCCTCTCGAAACTGCTGCAGGAAGCAGGACTTGAACCCACAGGTGTCTATGGAAGATTCTTTTCACCATCTCTCGCGTACAGAATGTTCAGAGAGGTTCTTATGAAAGTGGGAATAAAACTTCCTTTAAGACCGGTTCTAATTCCGCCTGTTCACAGACTTAGAACCAGAATCAGAACATGCATTGAGAATTCCTCACTCGGTCCGAAATTCGGCTACATAGTTGGGGCATTCGCGATAAAAAAGAAAGACAGCAGCTGATATGCGCCTGCTTGCGCTGAACTGGAGAGATCTCAGAAACCCTGAAACAGGGGGAGCGGAGATACACCTCCACGAGATTCTTAAAAGAGCGGTGCGAGAGGGTCACGAAGTTACCCAGATTTCCCAGGCTGTTCAGGGCCTCCCTTCCGAAGAGATCATGGACGGCGTTCGCATACTCCGCCATGGAAGAAGAAACACTTTCAACTTCACTCTCAGAAAATTTGCACTGTCCCTTGATATTGCGGCTAATTATGACCTTGTGATAGAGGACCTCTGCAAGATCCCGTTCTACAGTCCGAGATGGTCTCCAGTTCCAGTCCTTATAATTGTACCTCACCTTTTCGGCACTACCGCTTACCGTGAAGTGGCTTTACCGCTCGCTCTCTACGTCAATTTCATGGAATCATCCATTCCGAAGGTCTATCGTGGAAGCTCTTTCATAGCTATTTCGGATTCCACGAAGGATGATCTTATCAGAAGAGGTATAGATGCCGGAAAAATATCCGTCATTCCCTGCGGAATCGATACTGACTTCTACTCACCCGGTGAGCCTGCCCCTGAGCCGGGAAGATTCCTCTACGTTGGAAGGCTGAAGAAATACAAAGGAGTACAGCTCATACTCGCAGCTCTCGCGCTTCTCCTTGAGGAAGGAAAAGACTACACTCTAACCGTACTGGGCTCAGGGGATTACGAAAGTGAGTTGAAGAAACTCACAAAAAGATTGAATATTGATGATAAGGTGACTTTTGAAGGATTTGTATCACAGGACCGTAAACTTTACTGGCTTAGAAAAGCCTGGGCTGCGGTATTCGCGTCGGAGAAAGAAGGCTGGGGACTGACTGTCATCGAAGCAAACGCCTGCGGTACACCTGTAATCGCGAGCGACAGCGACGGGCTCAGAGACTCGGTCCGTAATGGCGAAACAGGTCTGCTGGTTCCTCATGGAAACGTAGAGAAACTTGCGGCAGCTATGCATAAGCTTGCTGGAGACAAGACCCTCCGGGAAAAGCTTGCGAAACACGGAGTAGAATGGGCAGATGGATTCAACTGGGACAGCACTGCCAGCAGAGTAATCAAAATTATGAAACAGATTAAATAGTGACAGGCACTATTTTTCTTCTGATTTACCAGTTCGATAGATGCGCCTGAAGTTCAGAAACGCGGTAATCAGAGCAAAGAGCGCAACCCCGCCCATAATTACAGCCAACATATGCCAGGGAGCTTCTGCTGCCTTGCGAACGTCGATGATATTCAGGGCAGTATGTATCCATATCGGGACTGTAATAGAAATACTCACTGCAAGAATCATATCCGACCATTTTTTCCGAACCAGGAGCAAGAGGGGAAGAGCGACAAAGAGATATTTCAGGATCGTCTCTCCAGCACGGCCATAATGTGCTCCTGCCAGAAGAAGGGCAATAATTGTCATTACAATCCGGAGTATGTTCATGATGACTTCTTTCTATTCAAAAGATTCCCGGGATGTTCTCCATGCCTTCGCTTCAGTTGATCAGCGTCCTTTGTACAGCCTTTCCCACAGGATTGCAGGAAGCATTGCGTTCCTTATTTTCTCCACCGCGGAATCGATGTCATACTCCACTCTGCGATGCTCCCATGTTCGTCTTTCAGTATCTATAAGAAGGTAGGCTGCTCTGGGATCTCTATCTCTCGGCTGCCCGACACTTCCTGCATTAACAAGCCGAATCTGAGAGAAATCCCCTTTCGCGGAATCCGTGTAGTTTCCATCTGCTGTCCAGCAGCCGGGAAGGTGAGTATGTCCTATAAGTGAAATGGAATCGGATCTTGCGCTGACAGAACTCATGGCCTGCCCGGGTCTGAGAACGTATACCCAGCTCTCCGGGTCCGCTGGAAAGCTGTGGCACAGGAAGAATTCATCGAACTCAGCTGAGTATGGCAGTGAGGAAAGCCATACCTTATCCTTATCTGAAAGTACTGTACTCGTCCATATCAGCGCTGAAGCTCCCGGTCTGTTGAACATGTCCAGAGGTGTTCTTTCAACCACTCCTGCATCGTGATTACCGGATACGACAATATCACAGACATCTCGAACCTTCTCGATGCACCTGGATGGCTCAGCTCCGTATCCGACGATATCTCCAAGGCAGAATGTCGCGGATGCCTTCGATCCCGGGGGATCAGCCAGAACAGCTTCAAGCGCGTCAAAGTTACTGTGTATATCCGAGATTATTCTTATGAGCATTTGAGACCTCTTGGAGCCTAAAGGAATAAATAGTGCCTGTCACTATTTATTGTGGCTGTCACTGTTTTAGGTTGTCGAGGATTCCGTTCACAAAGCTGGCGGCTTCTTCCGAATCAAATGCCTTTGCCAGTTCAATGGCTTCATCTATCGCTACGGCAACAGGAGTCGGGGGTTCAAAATAATCCATTTCACCAAGAGCCTGTTCCAGTATCAACCGCGTCACAATATTCAGTCTGTCCAGTGTCCAGTTTTCCATAACTTCTTCGATTCTGGAATCGATCTCTTCCCTGTTATGCTGAACGACTTTACCCAGGTCAGTTACCCAGACCCAGTCCTCAATCTCAAGTGGAACACCTATTCCCAATTCATTATCCGAGAGGAAATCTCTCATGCTCTCCATGTTATCAGGAAGAGGTCTCATGTTGATTTCCGCCGCAAACCTGGCCTGAAGTAGAGCTTTACGGCCCCTGCTCCTTACACCCATATTCTGTTAATCCTGCTCCCCATCTAATGGAAGTTCCTCGTCACCGGACTCCTCAATGTCACTGATCAGATCGTAAAGACCGATCATTTCAAGAGCCGTCATCGCTGCGTCAAAACCCTTGTTTCCTGATTTGGTTCCGGCTCTGTCTACTGCCTGCTCTACTGTATCCGCTGTGATAATACCGTAAATAACGGGTACATCCGACAGCATGGCAGACTGGGCAACACCTTTTGCGCTCTCCGATGAAACGTACTCGAAATGAGGAGTTTCTCCGCGAATGACCGCGCCCAAACAGATTACACAGTCGAAATTCCCCGTATCGGCCAATCGAACGGATACCGGCGGAATCTCCCATGCTCCCGGAACCCAGAAGACGTTGATATCATCGGTTTCAACTCCGTGTCGTTCAAGGCAGTCCAGTGCGCCGTCAAGCAGTTTTTTTGTAATGAAATTGTTGAATCTGGATACAACTATGGCTGGTTTGATCCCGTCACCATCCAGCTGACCTTCATGAATCCATGCCATCATCCACTCCTTCCAGTATATGCCCAAGTTTTTCTTTTTTAGTTCTCAGATAATGAACGTTCTCTTTGGTAGGGGTCACTTCTATCGGAACTCTTTCCGTGATTTCAAGACCGTATCCTCTCAACCCTACAATCTTTCTGGGATTGTTTGTCATCAGTCTTATAGATGATAATCCAAGATCAGCAAGAATCTGAGCGCCCGTCCCGTAATCCCGCAGATCTGCGGGAAATCCGAGTTCCTCGTTGGCTTCCACAGTATCAAGTCCGTGATCCTGCAGGTGGTAAGCCTTTATCTTGTTCGCAAGACCGATTCCACGCCCCTCCTGTGCCATGTAGAGAATTACTCCCACTCCATTTTCCTCGATCTTTCGCATGGCAGTGTGCAGCTGACTGCCGCAGTCACATCTGCGTGAGGCGAACACATCTCCGGTGAGGCATTGTGAATGAACTCTGGTAAGAACATCCTTTTTGCCTGCCACTTCACCCTTTACCAGGGCTACATGTATATCCCCATCCGTTATACTCTCGAAAACATGCAGCTCAAAGGTTCCATATTCTGTGGGCAATGTGGAGATTGCTACCTCCCTGACAAGCTTTTCCGTTTTCCGACGGTAGAAAACAAGTTCTTCAACAGATGTCAGAACAAGCCCATGCTTCCTGGAGAATTCCAGTAACTGAGGGAGCCTGGCCATCGAACCATCAGGGTTCATTACTTCGCAGATTACTCCTGCAGGCTTGAGTCCTGCAAGCCTGGAAAGATCCACTGCCGCCTCTGTATGACCTGTTCTGGAGAGAACACCTCCGGATTTGGCCGCCAGCGGGAAAATATGTCCTGGTCTGGCAAGATCTGATGATTTCGAGGATGGATCTATCGCTACAGCGATAGTTCTGGCACGGTCCCGAGCGGATATACCCGTAGAAACGCCCGAGGCAGCATCAATACTGACCATGAAGGCCGTCTCATGAAGAGAAGTATTCCTTGGAACCATCTCATGAATATCCAGCTTCTCCAGCATTGCGATTTCCATTGAAAGACAGATAAGCCCTCTTCCCTCCATAGCCATGAAGTTCACCGCATCAGCATCGCATTTCTCAGCGGCTATTATGAGGTCACCTTCATTCTCCCTGTTCTCGTCATCCACTACAACAACCATCTCTCCGTTGCGGATGGCTTCAATGGCTTCTTTCGCTTCTGCTATTTCGTTACTGTTCAAGATATTCCTTCAATCGTTCCGCATTTGATGCATTGATAATCTGTCTCTGTATATACTTGCCAATAATATCGTATTCCAGGTTTACGTGTGTGCCCGGTTTCCAGCTGCCTGCGGTTGTAACAGAAAGCGTTTCAGGAATAAGAACTGCTGAGAATCTTCCACTCATAAGAGATGCTACTGTAAGACTGATGCCGCTTACCGCCACAGACCCTCTCTCTACCAGCATCGAAGAAAAGAGGGAAGAGAACGAGAACCAGATCGTAGTATCTCCTCCGGCTTTCTCAATCGAGAGAACCCTGGCGGTTTCATCTATATGACCGGTTACGATATGTCCGTGAAGCCGCTCCGATAACTGCATCGAACGCTCGATATTTACTTCCGTCCCCGGAAAATATCCAGGGATGATCGTCCTCGTTCGAGTATGGGGCGAAAAATGAAATGTAAGTTTATCGTCATTTACATTTGTTACGGTAAGACAGGAGCCGTCCACTGCGATACTGTCCCCTTTTGAAACATCACGTCCAATACTGGTCCGGACAACCAGGGTTTTCCCGGAAACAGAAACCACTCTACCCTTTACCTCAATCAGTCCAGTAAACAACTTCACCCTCCAGATGCGTATCTGTTCCCAGAAGGCTTGATCTTACATTCTCAAGCCTTATCGAGTCGACCATTGAGTTGATTCCAAGTTTCTCAAATGCGGGAAGTCCTTCTCCACCAAGTATCAATGGCGTGGTAAATACGCTCAGAGTATTCACAAGCTTCTTCCTGAGAAGCATTGTTGCAAGCCCCCTGCCGCATTCACACAGAATCTCGCCAAATCCCTCAGAAGCTGTGCGTTCAAGAAGAAGTGTCAGGTTAAAACCGTAACCCGTGGAATCAGCCGGAAATCCCCAGATGTCGGCTCCGAACTCTCTCTGGAATTCCTGAATGTTACCGGAAACACTTTCAGGAACAGCGATTATAACTCTTCCGGGTTTTTCGAATATTTTTCTTGAATTCCCGAGATCACCTGTTGCTGAGACTACAATCCGAGCGGGCTGCTCTCCAGTATATTCGGACCCCCGCGATGTCAGTTCGGGATCATCGTATCTGACAGTACCGGCGCCCGTCATTACCGCTTGAGCTGAAGCTCTCATCCGGTGAACCTGTTTTCGGGACTCTTCGCATGACAGCCACCTGCTGCCACCATCCTTCGCCGCTGTCCTGCCGTCCATGCTGAGAGCCATTTTAAGTGTAATCCAGCTTCTCGATGTCCTGAGATAATGCAGGTATACTCTGTTGAGTATCTCAGCTTCATCTAACAGCACGGATGTTTCAACTTCAATACCGACCGATTCCAGCTGCTTTTTTCCTTTCCCTGATACATTCGGATGAGGATCAAGCATGGCGATAACGACTTTTCTGATTCCAGCATTGATTATCGCGTCAGTGCAGGGACCTGTTCTGCCATAATGGCAGCATGGCTCAAGTGAGACTACGATAGTACCGGACGATGCTGCCGCACCGGCTTCAGAAAGAGCGACAATCTCGGCATGCGGCGCTCCGCACTTTTCGTGGAAACCCTCCCCGACGCTGTTACTGCTGCTGTCAAGAACAACCGCTCCCACCATTGGATTGGGAAAGACGGCTTTTCTGCCCAGTATAGCAAGTTCCAGGGCTCTTTTCATTGCCTGGATTTCAGGAAGGGAAGTCATCAGGGGATTTCCAGTTCCCTGATACTGAGCCTGCCGATTGCTGAATTGACAACGTACTGAGACTCAAGATCACCTGTGGCCAGAATGATGTGTGTTGCATCAGCTACGTACTGTCCAAAGGTCGGGTCCATCTTTACCCATTCTCCCACCCATATCATCGGCCAGGCATGGAATCCGAACGATCCGTCGAGGTATACGATTCCCGCGCATATCCTTGCGGGAAGCCCAGCAGCTCTTGCAAGAGCAACTGTAAGGATGGTGTGTTCATTGCAGTCACCCCTGAGATTCTCCATCACGTCAACAGCTGATGGAAGAGAAATAGTTGGACTGTTTTCCACTGCTCCATCAACAAAAGACGATATCCTTCTTGCAGCCTCCCAGGAATCTTCACAACCATCTGTAAGGATCAGAGCTTTTTCGATTATTATGGAATCATCGCTCTGTATCATGGCTTCGGGGAGAACATACTCCTCAAGTTCTTCAGGTATGGATGGAGGATACGGAAGACTGTTATCCGGAAGTCCGGTCGAAACGGTTACTGTACATCCGGAAGCAGACTGAACAGACGGTATGTCGAGCTGAAAAACGGTCCAGTCAATATCCCCTTCAAGAAGAAATATTCGCGTTCCGGTACTTCTGGGATTCCGTATGCGTGTGGAGGAGACCGCGAATACCTCGTAGAGATCCCTGGTGGCAACAACATCACCACTCTGACCAGGCGGCACCCTTGTCATGTCCATTCCAAGGCCGGCTTCGTACTCCCTTACGATCTGTCCCCTGTAAACCCATACGCTGTTCCTTGTGCCCATCTGGGAAATTTCAAGCTTCGCTGCGTTCACGGTATCTCCAAGCAGAGATACGTTCTCGAACTCAATGCATACGGCAGTTGCGCTCAGGATCATCCCGCTTGCAGGATCGAAAGACTGGAATGTTCTTTCCTGCCCCACCTCCCATTCCATCGAAGCACAGGCCAGATCAGCCAGAACGGGCAGATAGTCTTCGGGCACTACAGTGGAGTTCTCGATGGTCCTTCCGGCAGTACCTATTTCAGTAACAAGCAGCGAATCCCTGCGAACGGCAGTAATGGAAATTTCGGCTGAACCGTCCGACATTATCATCTCCATATGTCCGAGATCGAATGTTCTATCGGTCACAGCCGTCATGGTCATCTCAATATCACGCTGGTTTCCCATCAGAATCATATTCCAGCTGATTGACTGCGTTATCAGGAGTGAATCGGTACCGAGTTCCTGAACATTAAGCTCCATATAACCGACATCATCACCCATTATGGACACAGCGAACTTCTGATAATTTGATGAAATAGCTTCTACATCAACTTCAGAATTTTGTGTATTAATTGCACCAGATTGAGAAACTGATAATATCATATCCCTATCTAGACTACATTCGAATATTGGTTCGTTACCTGTTGGGTCCAAATGAAGATAACCTGTCCAGTTCCATTCTGAATCACCTGGAAGATAAGCATGGAGATAGATTGCACTTGGATGTTCTCTGAATTCGTATCCTGTACTTGAAGCTACTTCTCTGTATTTTGAATATAAAAAATCTTTAATACTTTCCCTGCTTACATCTCCCCAAATTTTATAGTGTATTTCAATTTGCGTTTTAACTACAATATCGTAAACATCGTGGAATGTTACTTCTGATTGTATTTCTACATCATTTTCAATCTCTGAATCATAACTCTCTCCAGAGCCGCAGCCGCTGGCGAGTACTGGAACAACAATCAACAGAATCAGAGTTAATATTTTTCCGGGTTTCATCTGGTTCCTCCGGTAAAGTTTTCTATGGCTGCCGCGATCCGCTTTCCGGCCTTCCCGTCTCACATGGGAATGACAGGAGGAACATCGGGTCGATTTGCAATCTGTTTTGCTACAGCATCAGGAATGGAAGAT
>DAOWJX010000228.1 GCA_030640155.1 Candidatus Aegiribacteria sp.
AATAACACCCAGAGCCATAAGTGTCAGCATGAAAGGCAGTGATATCACCGTAGCAATCGGCGCTACAGGACTTACGGCACCGAATGTGCATGAAACCAGAGGAGCGAGACACAGTGTTACAACTACTCCCGCGTAAACAACTGAAAGTGTTTTTCTAGCAATATTCCCTCTGAAACTTCTTCCAAAGAGAATCAGGCTTAGAACAGCACTGAAGGACATCTGAGCACCAATATCATTCAGAACGGAGCCCGATGTGAGTATGATCAGCACGATTACAGCAAAGGACCATATGAAGAGGAGATTTGGGGTTTTCCCCACGGCCTGCCAGGCTATCAGAATGAACATTCCCATTATTCCGGCTCTCACAGTCGAAGCTCTGGCACCTGCAAGGAAGACATAGCTGCCCATAAGAAGGATCGTTATGAACACGGACAACCATGTTTTTCCGAGTATTCGTCTGGCGATAATAAGGATTATCGCACATACGATTCCAACATGCAGGCCGGATACAGCAAGAAGATGTGAAGTCCCGGTCATTTCAAATATATTTCGAGTCCGGGTGGGAATAGTTCCCCGTTCACCTGCGAGAAGTGCGGAAACAAGCGAACTGGTCTCCCTTGAATGCAGCCTTTCACTCCACATGTTGCAGATCAATCTTCTTACCCTGTTCTGCAGACAATCAGACTGGACTGTACTGAATGACCAGGTTTCAAGGAAATCGCCCCGTAGTGATCCGAGAATAAGCACAGAATCCCCTCTTCGTACTGATTGAGCCAGTTCTTTGTCTGAAGACCATACTTTCCTGCCGTATTCAATTGAGAGAAGAGCTCCACTTGTTGTGGATGTTTCTACTCTGCAGCTCCAGACTCCTCCCCGCGCTGTTTCAGGTCTCTCTTCATTATGCTCACTCAAATGGTTATTATTCCAGTATAATCCGACAAGCATTGAAGAAGCGCATAACAACAGCATTCCATATCTTCTAAAACCTGCGATTGCCGCGATTAATCCTGCAGATGCAGGTATTATCCATAACGGATGCGCGACACCTAAAGGAAGATAGTATCCCAGGAGGAACAGAGAAGTGATCGAAAAGAGCAATTTTCCCAATATCATGATACCTCAAGTTTACTCTGATTCTCTTCACAATTCAAGGGGAATGCCAATTTTTATCCTTGATAATTTCAGAAGCGCTTTTAATGTAGGTTCAGTTTTCAGGTCTGTCGAGGCAATCTCACCTGCTGCTGTTTTTCTGACAGGGACCTGCTGCAGACCGGGAAACAGGAAACTCAGTCATACTTCGAGGGGAACCTGTGCTTCAATTCCCTGGAGATATTTCAAAGATATTGAAGAAGCTGCACATTGGTCGAAAGGAACCGGCCGTATGCTCATAGCTGTTGAAAATACACCAGATGCGTTACCTTTCTGGGAAGCATCATTCGATCTTTCCTCAGCTTTTCTGTTTGGAAATGAAGCGGATGGAGTGAATCAGAAAGTTGCGGATATCGCGGATTTACGAATATATTACCCCCAGTCAGGGACTAGGAAATGCATAAATGTCTCAAGTACCGCTGCGATTATTGCATATGAAATCCAGAGAAGGAGAATGAATGCCAACCCCTAAGGGAATAATACCTTTTCTTATATTATTGTTGATTGCATCAGCCGTGTTTGCAGTCATATGGATATATCAGGTTGATCCTGTCCTCTGCAACGGTTGCGGTGGATGTATCTACTGGTGTAACACGGGCGCACTCTATATGGAAGGCGGCAAGGCTGTCATAGATCCTGAACTCTGTAACGGTTGTGGTATCTGTGCAGACCATTGCCCCAGAGATGCTATTTACAAAGTTTATTATGAGGGAATCGAAGAAGCAGAGTCATCCGTTTCCCCGACGTATGGCCCAAATCCGACACACGGCCCTTTCTGCATCGAAGGTGCTCAACCCGGAACAGATATATACGTGCTGGATATGTCCGGAAGATTGGTTGCTAAAACCGGAACGGATTCCAACGGTTACGCTCTTCTTGATATCTCAGGAAGCGCCTCGGGTCATTACTGCGTGATGCTTGGTGAAAATATTCTGGGTGAAATAACACTCGTACAAAATTAAATAGTGACAGGCACTATTTAAATTCTCAGATCTATACCATACCGAACAGTGCAAAAAAGTACCACCCACTTATAAAAGCGACAAGCAAAGCTTCCCGAATGATAATCGTCGGAGTGTTATATCCAAAACTCATCTATTCTGATTTCAAGGAATAACACATCATGCCCGTTGACATCGATAAAGTAAATTAATGATTATTGACAATAATAGGAGGTTTCCCATGTATAGAAGTATTCTGCTTTTAGTAATATCAGGTTTCTTCATTAATACATACGCCGATTCCGCAGTCCAGACCGACTGGTCAGGCGGTAGTTGGACCTGGGATCCCACGGGTGAATGGGGCAACCAGTTCTACCTTGAAACCAATATCGAGTGGGATAGTGGTCCAGGGGTAATTTCCCTCCATTATAATGCTGAGCATATCGTTGATGGGGATTTTGGGGGTGCATCTTCCGCTTACTCCACGGACATCGATGGTGACGGCGATATGGACGTACTCGGTGCTGCCTATCAAGCCCATCACATCACCTGGTGGGAGAATATAGATGGCTCGGGGACATCCTGGATCGAACATACTATTGATGAGTCCTTCGACGGAGCCAATTCCGCATACTCTGAAGATATAGACGGTGACGGAGATATGGACGTACTTGGAACTGCTTATCACAGCAGCGACATCGCCTGGTGGGAGAATATCGACGGTTCCGGTACATCCTGGATCAAGCATTTCATTGATGAGGACTTCTACTGTGCCTATCGCGTCTACTCGGAGGATATAGACGGTGACGATGATATGGATGTTCTCGGCGTTAATATCTGGGGAAATGAAATCACCTGGTGGGAGAATATCAATGGCTC
>DAOWJX010000364.1 GCA_030640155.1 Candidatus Aegiribacteria sp.
AGAAAGTGTTTCAGCAAGAATCCTGTTTCCCATGCTGTGAGCAATGACATGAACTGTTTCCACTCCGAGCTGAGAAAGCGCCATCAGGAGAAATTCCTTGAAATGTTTGCGTGACCACTGAATATTGTTCCCATCAACAATGTATTTTAACGGTACACCTTCTGATGGCCAACTATACAGCAGCGTAAGTCCCTTAAAATTCAGATCATATGAAATTTGAGCACAACGTTGAGCAGCATCTTTAAAGCTGCAGTTATATCCGTGTATGAAAATCAGAGCGTCCCGGTCAGTTAATTCATTCAAGTGATCTCGTGATCGAATAATGAATTCATCTTTATCCATTTTCTCGATCGAGAGAAGTACAACATGCCTGGTCGGATCTTCTCTGAATTGCAGTTTCCACCATCTGGGTTTTTCCAGCTTTCCCATCCTGTGGTCATCCGGAATCGAGATTTCAACGATTCCGAAACTGAGCTCACCTCGTTCACCACTGTAAGTCCATCCAGAATCAGTACTACCTGAATACTTCCGGTCTGTGGAGTAGAAAACCGGCACGCCAACATATCTCTCGTATTCTGTGTAACCCTTTATGTCAACTTGAACAGGTTCAATTCTTACGTCAATTCCCTTCCAGGCCACCAATTTCAAATCTCTTGCGATGAGTAGTTTCGCATGTGCTTCCGGGTAGTTCTTAAAAAGAATGAAGATACTCTCGATCACGTCATCCTCATCCTCATCCTCATCTTCCAGTTGCCGAAGAAGAACAAGTAGTCTGGTCTCAAACTCAATCCAATCATCACCAACCAGAGAAGACAACGTATCCCACATATCTGCGATTATGCTAATTAGTCTCACTGAATCAATCATCATTCAACCTCTCACTGAAACCGAATCACTTCCATATGCCTTTCATTGACAGCCGTAAATCGTGAATCCAACCCAGAGATAACTTTCATACATACCTGATGCCTGCATTCGCATCTGTGCAGACTGCAAAGCATGAAGAGGTGTCAAACCACCAGCTCTTTTCTTATGGTAAAGAATCATGAACCTCTGAGCAACATCTTCTCGAGCCTTTGGTATGCTTACCAGAACAGAACGTACACCAGCTTCCATAAAAGCTCCAGGCAACCCAAGGATATCGTCTCCCGTGAGTTCCACATCAAGAACCTTCGTAGGTCTGTGCCCGGAACTGCAGGCACTTAGCACAATTTCATCAACTGACAACCTGGATCTGGCAATTTCAGCTGCATCGACTTTACCATCAGACATCAGTAGACCCGAATTCATCGGTTCTCCTGTTACAAACTCTCCGTGACAGCTGATATGTACAATTCCTCCTTTTAAATTGTCAGACGTTACGAGATTCCTGAAGTTCTTTTCTGTGGCGTCACCACCTGAGTAGATGGGTGGGTTCGCGGATGCTTCCGAAGAGTAGTATTCCGCTACTTTTTCCATCTCCTCTTCAGTGTAATCCAGAGGCTTAAGCTTAGGTGATGATGAGTAGTCAGGATTACCGATAAGACCCACTGAAGGATTGTCACATATGGGATTGCTCAGGGGGTTTATACAACTGAGATTCGGAACAATACCTAAAGGACATGATTCAAATAGTCGCATTTGACCATATTTTAACCCGGCCCAGGGAAGTAGATGCAATGATCCATGCGGTGCTATCACAATGCTGGAAGCTTCCAGTGCCTGCTTCAGGAGGTTCTCAGGAATTAACTCGCGAGCATCAAGATCCAGTCCACTCGAAGGATCAAACAGCTGAATATCCGGTTCCATTGAAAGTAGATTTGCCGTGTATCTTGATATTTTCTCCCTTGTCTCATTTGTTACGACTAAACTGTCTGTCTTACACTCACCGTCCTTTAGAAGAACCGTGATTATGCGGTCCCCCGCAATGAACAGGGATAGAGCTGCTTGTTTACGTTCAGCAAGCACACTGACACATTCGGATAGACTGAACTCCACAGGTTCAGTAAGGGTACGCCAGCGAGGATCAGAGAACCTTATCCTCTCGATAAGCTCTGTACGAAGATTGAGATACTCCTGCCTCTGAGCATCTATCTCTTCAGACCACATGTTGTCCTGAAACGCTTTATACTCGAGCATGTCAATCTTCCTGCTCAACTCATCAAACTCCAGATCAAGATCATTGGGAGTTTTCGAACCATCAATGGGCGGAATACTCATAGCTGCTGTAAGCGTGCGCGACTTGACCATTTCGACAAGTGAGCAACAATCCTCTACCATTTCCATTTCGCAGGCAAGTAAAATAGCTTCTTCAAATACCGGCATTTTATCTCTCAGATAAAGACTATCGAGTCTGTATCCCAGTGGAGCTTTTCTCAGACTGTTGATAACACCTGCCGATTTCATGTAACTTATAAGAGCTTCAGATCGCTCCCCTAACTCAGTCAGGATTCTTGCCTGTCTCCAATATGCTTTCCACAAAGAGTCCTTATCGTTAAAAGAGGAGATAGTCTCAATTGCTTCGTTGATAGTTGATAATGCTTCCTTCGGATACCCGAGGTTGATCAGTGCTTCTGCCTCGAGGCTGAGGAGTGTGCCGTACTTCATCCTGAGAAGACCGGTAAACGCAGGTTTCTGAATTCTGATGTTATCTAAGCCATCCTCGTATCTTCCAGCCTCGATTGCAATGGCCGCCAGATGGTACTCAACAGCAGGACGCACAAATTTCGGTGTCTTTTTCAGTATCTTCCTGAACTGTGCTTCAGCTTCACTGTAGTTACCCAGAAACCTATTCAGGCGTGCTCTGGTTGATTCAATCTCGGAGAGAATCTGGAGTATCCTCACCTGACTCTCAGCCTTGCTTATTCTACCTGACATCAGGGTCGAGACAACTGCATTCATAGATGTGTTTCCATCATCGACCAAAGGTTGAACAAGCTTCTCAGTACTCTCAATCTCCTCCAGTGCTCTCCTATAATCTCCCAGCCACTCAAGTAAACCAGCATACTTCGCTGATGCAATAGCCAGTTTAGGTATATCGTTATGCTCGAGCATCTTCTGTTTTACATCAGACAGCACTGTTAGTGCTTCATTAAATCTACCCTGGCTGATAAGGGAATCAGCGTTCTGCCTCTCCTTGTCTGAAACCTCTTCCTCCGGAAGATACTGTTTCGAAATCGACAAAGCCTCTTCACGAATCGAATCTGCATGCACAGATTCTCCTGTAGCTTCAAGAAGATCCGCCTGGATAAACAGAGTGTTGATCAACATATTTGCCGTTGATTCATTCTCGATAGGACTATCAGGGAAATATTCATTATTCTTTTTTTGAAGATCCAGTATACTTTTCAAATTCTTCACGAGGTCTTCACTGACAGATATGGCTTCTGAGAGGCTTCCTGAGTTCTTCTTAAGTTCAAGCATGGAAAACTGCTGTGGTACCAGTATGAGAAGTTGCCCCAGATTCTTTAGAATATCAAGTTTGGAAGGGATCTTATCATTCATCTAATCACCTCAATTCTTAAGCTCAGCAAATAAGTTTCACCATGGAACTATATTTCCATCAACGCATGAACATCCTCCACCACCAGCAAAGCTGACAACCGTGGTGTTTCCCTCAGAGTAGATTGATCCACCGAATGGATTGTATGAGCCTGAGCTTCTCTGCTGCATCATTGGTGCAGAGGCTTGAGGAGTCGTTGAACCTATCGGATCGGCAATTATCTGCTGACACATGATCTGAAGGAAAAACGGAGGAACCATAGCCAGCTGTTGCGATCTATTACTTATTGTGTTGAGCATCTGATCGACCAATCCCTTCGCTGAAGGTGGGATACAGTAGGATAAAACTGTTGAGTAGGTCTTCTCTGTCTGTTCATCCGCAACACCTGGCGGAAGCATTTTCAGATCACATAACATCGAATACCGCAAGAACATCACATCATCTACATAACCAAAGCATCCCGGTAGATTATCCGGGATGAAGTCATTCGGTTGAACGAAGTAAGCGAGAGAGAATGCAATCGCAGTCTTCTGTGCCCAATCGGTTTCATTGCTGTTCAGTAGATTCCACATAATCCGACAAAGGGCAGGAGTCAGTAGTATGATATCAACGGATGCATCAGAGATATCGAGTACCGCCTTCCTCTCCCAGTTAGGATTCAATTCTGCAAGCACAGAACCGAATGCATTCTTCGTTTCCTGCGTATTAATCGATTCCATTCTCTTAAGCATAGGTTCAAGCAATTGACCCAGCATGATTTCTCCCTTCGCAATAAGTTAACGTTAATTCTATTTAAGAGCTAATGTTATTCCCCCATAATGTTTTTATACTTATGAAGAATACTAGATGCATCTGCTTTTCACTGAATTCCATCTTTCTCTTCCGGCACAGTTCGTCTACAAATCTCAGTTTCAGGCATACGGATTACCTGATCTGTAATATGATCAGCTTCAAGTTCATGTTTATCAGTCGGTTTGCTAACCTTCATTTCTGCACGAAGAGCATTAGATTTCATCAATTGTATTACTGCTGGATTACCGACAGTACTCTGGAGTAAAGTGATATTATTAATGGAAGACTCTTGTCTCGAAGATTCAGTTCCTGGTGTGCTTGTGCCGAAGTTTCTCCTACTATCCGATCTATTCACATACAGTTGCGATCTTATAGCCAAGTCCAAACCCCACATTCTAGAGATTAGGATGCATTATTCAGCACAACCTGTAACACAATCTTAAACAGCACTTAAGAAAATCATCATCTGTGTTATACAGTCTAATCAGATAATACTGAAAGTAAAGCTATCTTGTCAATTCAACAAAATGAACAACACTAATCGTTTCTATAGATACTGATATACAGTTAAGCTGAACTTATAAGGCAGACTAGGATTTGTACGGCGGCTTAATTGTCTCTAAAATCATGGTAAATCGTAACTCTCTTCAGCAATGCTAACCGGTGATCCATTTACTCATTCTACCATGTCCAGTGACCAGCACCTGCTTCCTTGCCCGCGTAACGGCAACATAAAGCAGAGCTCGCTCAGACTTTTCCTGCTCTTTTAGAGTAACAGCATCGCTTCCTGACATTGCCTTGGGTAAAGGCATAACACCATCGTTAACAGCAGCAACAATCATTGTGTCGAACTCCAGCCCCTTCACCCTGTGCATTGTAGCAAGTCGAATTCCGGGAGAATTTCTATTCTCTTCCTGATCCGGTTTTACGAAGCACGTGGCGATTCCGCGTGAAGCGAGCTCATCAGCGTACTGCTTCAGGAGTGAATTAGTTCTGGCTGTGATGCAGACACTGCTCATCTGCCCGGGACTGACAAGCATGGGAACGAGCTTACTTACAATAAACTCGATTTCTTTATCGAACGATTCAAACGCATGTATTTCAGGAGACACTCCATGAACGAGAGATCTGTATCCCTCCTGTGCGTCAATCCCTCCATCAAGATCATCAAAGCTTAAACCCGAAAGCAGCCTCAGCGCCCAGTTCCTGTTCTCCTCAGTCGTTCTGTAATTAATCCTGAGTTTTCGGCCTCTACTGCGTATGTTGATGCCTGCTCTGCTCAGAACAACCCGTTTTCCATATATCCTCTGGTGAGCGTCTCCGACTATGAAGATGTCGTTACCCGCTTCAGGTACTATCTGCCGGATCAGCAAGAATTCCTGAGGACCCATGTCCTGAGCCTCATCAACAACAACTGCGCGATATGGAAGAATACCCGGCTTTGATTCAAGGATATGCCGTACATCCCGCATGGAATCCGCCGGTTCACGAAAGCCTGCCTCATCAAGAAGTCTTCTGTACTCCTCAAATACCTGCCAGATCTCTTTCCGCTGCCTTCTCGTGAGCCTTGTTCCCCGACCGGTGCGGGAGCATTTGAGATACTCCCTGAGTGTATCTATACCCTGAGGCTGAACAACTCTTTCCCATTCTTCCCTGAAGAAGGATTCCTGATAACCTTCAGGCGTAAGAGACAGAGCCTTTCCCCACAAATCCTGAGTTGCTTTTCCGATTGCTATCCGGTAATCGTACCTGTTCCTCTTCAGGAAACTCCAGACCCACTCATCAAGATTAACAACCTCGATTCTCTTCATAACATCCGCAGGAGTAATTTTCTTAAGATTCTCTCTGATATCCCCCGCAAGATTCCTGGTGAATGTAGTGAACAGTATCCTGTCATGCGGATTGATGAAAGCATTCTCCGCGAGCCATTTTACCCTGTGCATCGCGACAACGGTCTTGCCTGTTCCAGCACCTCCCAGCACCCGCACGGGACCGTTCCAGTCTCTCTCAACAAGCCTTCTCTGCGACGGGTGCAGGAATACCCGCCATTTCTCAAGAGGGGCAGCAAGCATTTCAGCAAGCTCCAGCTCATCATCCACTACCCAGAAAGAACGTTTTGAACCATCTCTCTCCAGAGCGGTGCTGAAATCATCCGTATCTATATCCGCATCACCTGTTACTTCACTGAGTATCTCTTCCAGATCAAATCCTGCATTGAACATCTGCAGACACTCCAGAGCCTCGAAGGGTAAAGCTGCCGACAGATCATCAAGCTCCTCCTCTGAAGTAAGACTTCTAACCAGAGGGATCATTATCTCCGGTATACCGAACTGCCTGAGGTGCCTGTCCTTCAGTTTTCTGAAAAGACAGAGTTCATCCTTCACTGAAGGAATCTCAACGACTACCCCGGAAGCCTCAACATCCAGAACCTGAAGGCTCCCCGTCTCAGGATGTATTACAACCTTGCGTCTTCTTGCCCAGGCGTATGCATCATCATGATGATCGACCCATAGAAGAATGAAAGTGCAGCCGCCATCAGGCCTGTGAACAATACCCCGGTAAGCCTGATCGATACGAACGGACCAGATATGGCTGTCATGAGAATCATGGATACGCTCGTAATTAATACCAGAGGATGCTGGATTCAGTTTGAACTTCTTGATGAACTCCCTGACCTTCCCCTGCTGTTTCTTCGGTATCCGGGAATACGCAGACAGGAAATCACTTCCCAGCGCAACTACAATTTCACTCATGACTGTTCACTCCCTTCTGCTGACGTGCGGAGGGCTGATATGAAAGCCACCGGCCTCTCCTCTACCTGC
>DAOWJX010000224.1 GCA_030640155.1 Candidatus Aegiribacteria sp.
CACTCACATCATCAAAGTTATCCATGGGTTCGCCCATTCCCATGAAGACCACATTACTGATTCGTGTCTCTGTCGTACTTCTCAACTGGTATAGCTGTGAAACAATTTCATCACAGGTGAGATTTCTTATGAAACCCATTTTTCCAGTTTGACAGAAAGTGCAACCGAGCCTGCACCCGACCTGACTTGAAAGACAGGCTGTTAACCTCGGAGGTTCCGGTATCAGTACAGATTCAATTCTGTTATCATCTTTTAATAAATACGAATACTTGATTGTTCCATCTTCTGCTGAAAGTGAGCTGTCAGTTCGGAGAGTTGTGATCACGGCTTGAGTTTCCAGCAGGTCTCTGGTACTCCTGGATAAATTTGTCATCTGCTGAAACGTGGTGACCCCTCGAAGATGAATCCAGGAGAATATCTGATTTGCTCTGAAAGGCTTCATATCCATGTTCTCAGATAGCCAGAATACCAGTTGTTCGTATGTTAGACCGGATAGCCTGATTCTTCCATGGTTATCGTTTATGAGCATGTTACTTTAAACTACCTTTCAACCAGTTGTAGAAGTTATATAATCTCTATAACCGCAAGTGCCTTTTTGCCAAGAACGGAGAGTAATGAAAAAACGCATTGGGATAATAGGAGGCTCCGGAGTTTATTCGTTTGACGGAGTCAGAATCGAAGGAGAACTGAATACCGAAACTCCCTTTGGAAAACCGTCAGCGCCTCTCATTATGGCCGAATACGATGGAATCCCTTTGGTTTTTCTTCCACGACATGGCGAGGGTCATACACTGTCTCCCTCCGAAGTTCCATATGCAGCGAATATATATGCAATGAAACATATTGGCGTACGTAAGATCATCTCGGTATCAGCTGTTGGAAGTCTCCAGGAGAAGTATCACCCCAGACACTTTGTTATTCCGGATCAACTTTACGACAGAACAAAAGGGATAAGAAGATCGACTTACTTTGGCGGTGGATTAGTTGCTCACATAGGATTTGGTGATCCCTTCTGTCATGAGTTATCCGGGATTCTTGCCAGTTCAGCGGAAGAAGCAGATGCTACAATACATAGAGGCGGAACTCTTGTCTGCATGGAAGGACCTGCTTTCTCTACGAGGGCAGAGAGTGATATTTATCGTCGTCAGGGGCATGCTATTATCGGTATGACTGCACTTCCAGAGGCCAAACTTGCCAGGGAAGCAGGGATATGTTACTCGATTCTTGGATTGGTAACGGACTACGATGTGTGGCATGAATCAGAGGAAGATGTTTCAGTTGAAGCTGTAATGGCAAACATCAGGGTGAATACTATTAGGGCAAGGAGAACGATTGAGAACGCGCTGAAGAAGATGGATCCTGATGATACGGAATGCAACTGCCACGGAGGGGCAGAGGCAATTGAGAGTTCGATCATAACAACTCCTGAGAATCGGAGTTATCTGGCAAAGGAACATCTGAAAGTTATTCTTGAGAGATAGGTATTCTTGACTGATTTAACTGCGGGTGACATCGGAGAGAGAGGTCTGATACGAAGGCTGAGGGATAACTTTCCGTCACTAAGCCTTATCGGTGATGACAGCAGTATTCTTCCAGCTCTCCAGTGTCCCGTAGTGACTACGGACAGCTATTTCGAGGGATCCCATTTCTATCGCTGGTGGGCACCAGCGGAGGTGCTCGGGCGACGATTGCTTGAAGCGACACTATCGGATATCGCAGCCATGGGTGCCCGTCCCCGTTGGATCTTTACCGCAGTCACATTACCTTCAGATCTGGAGATTGATTGGATTGAACGATTCTATAAAGGTTTGATGGAGAGAAAGGATTGTGTTATTGCCGGAGGAGAAACAATCCGGGGGAGTAATTTCGGAATCACACTTACTGCAGTTGGTGAAGGAGGTAATTCCGAAACTCTTCTAAGAAGATCAACACTGCGACCGGGTGACAGTCTCTGGCTTTCCGGACCGATAGGCAGGGCGCTTGATGCTCCTGCAATACTCGAGGAGGCAGGCGGTCTTGAAGGCGAGAATCTGAACCCTCGCTACGGGAAAATCTCTGCGGATAAACTGGAACAGGTGAGAGCCTTTATCCTTCCGCGAGCTGAGCTTGAACTGGCTGTGGAGTTGAGGAGAAAAGGTGTTCTTTGCGGGATTGATATTTCCGATGGTCTCTTCTCAGAGGCCTGGCACCTTTCCTGTGAGAGCAGGATTGATATTGTTCTTGATATGGATGAATCGATATTTTACAACTCTGTAAAAGACAGACCGCTTGAAGCTGCTTCATCCGGGGAAGATTTTGTTCTGCTTTTCAGTGCACCTGAGCAGAGTGAATTCACATCTGAAGGATGTAAAAAAGTTGGTTACGCAAAGGAAGGTACTGGGAAAGTAAGTATTTTAATGAATGGAAGACCGGTAAATGTGGAAACAACCGGGTACGATCATCTGGAGGTTTGAAAATGCAGGAAGAGAAGAATACAACAACAAAGGAATTCCATGTTTGCGGCAAAGATCTCGTTTCCAAATTAAAGGAGATTCTTCATCAGGGTAATATAAGACATATCATGATAATTAATGATGATGGAAGAACTCTGATTGAAGTTCCAATGACGCTGGGCGCTGTGGCCGTAGTATTACTCCCGGTCTGGGCAGCTATCGGAGCGATTGCCGCTCTTGTAGCAAACTGCACAATCGTCGTAAAAACAGAAGAAGAATAGCGCAACTGTACACAGGAGGCTGTGAAGAAATCCGGGATTGAGAAACTGAAAATGTCAGATTGAGAGTATCCCCACATAGAATCTGCTGTACTCTATGTCATGCTCTTCTGAGGTTTCCAGTGTTATGCTGCTCATTCTCTCAACAGTTTCATCAGGCAGGGGGAATACAAGAAGAGTATTACCACTCCAGGAACCGCTGTAGATCCAGTCTTCCCATGTAGTCCACATGGCATTGATCTCATCTGATTTCATAGTTCCGCCAGCCCAGGAACAGAGGGTTTCAAAGATATCTCCATATTCGGTTGCCTGCTGTAATTCTCGACGTGTTCCGTATCTTCCGCTAATGGGATTGATGACTACTTTCCCATCCAGCTTGATGAATCTTATCAGTTCACCATGGTATTCAGGGTCCAGTACAACCCCTTCTCCCGTTAGCAGTGCCGGATAGAAGTCGTCATTACTTCGTGGTGTCAGAGCACACTCGTAATAAACGAATTTTTCACGGACTCCATTACCGAACTCCAGCAGAAACGATGGAGGCCACCTCCAGATATCGAGAATCTCAGGGGAAAAACTTAGTTCATCCCTTTCAGCTGGAGTGTCAATTGTGCCGGGTTCCGCCCATGAAGTGCCTGAGATGGTCCACACGGCTCTGGATGAGCTGGCCAGTTGCAGGGGGGCGATAGCGGTAAGTTTTTCAGGGTCCGGCCAGGTTTCGATAAATGTTCCGGATGGAACTGTGACAGTGAAAGTACCCTGAAAAGAAGCACCGTAGAAGTAGACAACAGGGGCTCTGGCTACTGGTTCGTCCCATTCATCCGGAGTTGTATAATCCTCCAAAGGATCAGATGGTGGAACTGCTCCGAATATTACTTCCTCAGTAAAAGTTATTGCTCCCCATTCGTGTACATAAATTGTATTCAGGTCGACCGGGGGAGCAATAACCGTATCAACCAGTGCTGCAAACATCAGGGGTAGCATTCGATCCTCCAATCAAAAAAGACTTTTATTGCATTTCTTATACATATCGCCAGGATATTTATTCCCACCACAGTCCAATCTAGGCAAACAGCAACCATAAAACAGGAGTAATATGATTTCAATCCGTCTGTATCTGGATTGATAGTCTAACTGAAAGAACAGGTCAACTTTCTCACGTGCTTCAGATCAGTGAATCGCGATAAATACAGGTATTCTCATACCCGGTCTGATCCTGTTATTGTATACTACTGTGATCTTAACCACGGGAGGTTGATTCTTGAGTCAGCAGATGATTTTGCACGGTATCGAAGCCGTTGTTCTGGGTCTTGCAGTTGGGCTCATTCTCTGGATGATACGAAAGCATTCACCGGGGAGCAGGCTGAAACTCTGGATTCTGCTGGCCGGGATTGCCGGCGCATCATACCTTGTGATGAAGATGTTCGGGGTACCTGAAGAATCATCCTTTTACAGGATTTCTCTTGCTGCTACAATCATGCTCAGTGCTAACACAATCCTGCAGGTTCTGAACCTGTTGCTGTGGGATTATTTTCTAAAGAAACAAAGCGATATTCACATTCCGCGACTGATAATAGACATGATTAACTTCATCGTTCTGGCTATTGTCGCAGTTGCCATTCTCAACGGAATATTCGGGGTTAAACTTACGGCGTTCCTTGTCACGTCAACCGTTCTTTCAGCTGTTATCGGACTTTCACTTCAGGATATACTTGGTAATCTATTCGCGGGTCTGGCTCTGCAGATGGAGAGACCATATAAAGTGGGTGAATGGATAGGTGTCGGGGAAGAAGAGGGTATAGTTGTACAGATGAACTGGAGAACCCTCACTATCCTAACCAGAGCCAGAGATCATGTTATCATTCCAAACGCCACTATATCGAAGAATATAGTTACCAATTACTCCCGCCCTGATAGACACCATATGTGCAGGATAGAAGTCGGAATGGCTTACGGTCACTCACCTGGACAAGTAAAGAATTTGATCTCAGGGGTATTTGCCAGAACCGATGGGGTTCTGGAGAAACCGCTCCCCAAAGTATTCCTTGACAAATTTGATGATTATACTGTTAATTATGATGTGCGTTTCTGGATTTTGGAATATCACAGAAAACCTGAAATTGAAAACGCCGTCAGAACACATATCTGGTACAGCCTTCGAAGGGCTGGACTCTCAATTCCGTTCCCGATCAGGGATGTGACAGTCAGAACTGTTCCTGAGGATCACGATACCAGAATCAAGGAGCTGCTCAAAACAGAAATACTCAATGAGCTCAGAAAAGTTGAACTCTTTAAACTGCTTAACGACGAACAGATCCTGAAACTTGCTGAGAGTTCCTCCAAACACCTCTATTCAAAGGGCGAGGCACTTGTTCACCAGGGGGATTCAGGCGATTCCCTGTTGATTATCTCGAATGGCAAGGTAGAGGTTTATATTTCTGATGACTCAGGTCGCAAAACTCATCTCGCAGATCTCCAGGAAGGAGATTACTTCGGTGAAATGAGCCTCCTTACAGGTGAACCCCGCTCCGCATCGGTCTCCGCGGTATCTGAAACCGAAGTAATCGTTGTTAAAAAAGATGGCCTGGCCGATCTGCTGGAAACGGAACCCACGATCCTTGAACCGCTCTCTGAGATGCTGGAAAAGCGGCTTGAGGATCTTTCAAGTAGAGTCATGGACAGAGCAATCGAGGAGAAGGAACACAAAAAGCCTGTTCAAAAAGATCACATCCTTGGTCGAATAAGGGATTTCTTCGGGATAAGATAAATGCAATTATCTTCTGAACTCAATGTACTCTGGGACTGGTATCTATCAGATAACTATCAGAAACACCTGCAAAACATAACGCAGCTATTATTTGTCAGATGGATTTTTTACCACTTTAAATTGTTTTCATTAATTGCGATAAAAAGGTCTGACCGTCATCACCTATGATAATGACCCATGAAAGAGTTTCATCAAAAAGACCCAGATCATTGCCAGGGAGCCAGAATATATCCTGATTGGCTAAGAAATAGCTCGACCATGTTGCTTGAAAAGGCTTGTCATGGGTCGAAATTCCAGAAGTAATAAAAATAAGATCAGATGGAAAGATATCAAGCTTCTTCAACAAGTCGTGTAAGTCAACATTTGACAGCCGTGGTAGTACTTCACGGGTAACAACATTGACTAAAGACATATGAAGATCTCGGGCAGCTGAAGCTGCGGATTCGGAATCAATGGGCACAATGTGCTCTGCTGTTCTGTTTAGCTGCTGCTTTAGTTTATTGATCCAATCGGGTGTTGTCATGAGTTCCTTTGGTTAACGATGATTATGCGGATTTCACATAGTTGTTTCATTCTAATATCGTTAATCGTATGCCAAACGTGTTTCTTCGTCTGTCAAGACGTGCTGAATACGTTCTTGCCATCTGGTTGACTGCCAGGTTCCTAACTCCTGGTGAGTCAAGTAATAGTTTTGAGGAATTGGATGAGTGCCTACAATCACATCCAGTCCATATTTGGCGGGAATAAATTCACAGAAAGCTTGCAGTCGGGGGCAGGGTGGGTAGCCAACCACCAAGCCCGTAGCTAAATGGATGACATCTGTTCCATTCTTTTTCATTTCAGCTGGAGCGTACTCTACGTTGCCGCCCGGACAACCTCCGCAGGTAGTGTAGCCCACCATTTCAATTTCCTCTCCCTTGTACAGAACAAAAGCCCCTTCCCGGTTTCGCAAAGCTCGCAGACACTTCCCTCCTGCACAAGTATGGTAACGGTTGCAGATGATTATGCTGATTTTCTTCATCTTGCTCATTCCCCCTTTAATTCTGGAACAATTTGGAGATATTTGCACAACCTAACGCTTCAATTCAGTAGCCTACTTTCCATAACTGGGTTGGTGCATATGAAGAAAGTCTACTGCAACTGATTGATCGTTATGGATTAAGATGCCGCACATCTCCCAAGTAGACCACAGCTCTACTCTTAAATAAGTCGTCTTCATTCAAATAGGTAACACTCCCTGGCTTCACTTTGAAATTAACATATCCAACACTTTCTATGGGCATTTTTATCCAGCTAGCTATTAAAAAAGTTAATGCAAAACCGTGAGTGCATATGATGAGCTTATCGTTGGATGAAGAAAGTTCATGCATGACGTTAAATAATCTTGCTGCAAACTCTCTCCTTGTCTCACTTCCAATAACAATAGAGTGATCCAGGCGATTTTCATTGTCATGAGGAATTATTCTACTATCAAGCCAGTCCTGAGGTTTTCCTTCAGCCTCGCCATATGACATTTCTCTTAATCGAGCATCAAGTGACAAAGTACCTTTCAGCACATTAGAAATCGCCTGGCCAGTTTGGATTGCTCTTTTCAAATCTGAAGTAACCACGGGTGTTCCATCCAGGCCAAGTTCCTTCAACCTTCCTGCGCAAAGAATCGCGTCAGCTTTGCCATTTTCGGTTAACTCCGAATCATACCATCCTCCCACAATTCCTTGGATATGATGAGTGGCTTCAGTATGCGTAACGATATAGAACTCTTTTATTAATCCATTCCCACAACAATGATTATGTGGATTCCACATTTGCTTCTAATAAGAGCTTCCTGTTAACATTATTGATAGTCGTAAGATGAAGTCAATGGATGTGTAGAATTCCGCTTTCTGTTTCATGCTATGTTGAGAAAATGCTGAGGGTCACTGTCTCCTGGTATGCAGGTTGAAGCGGGCGGAATCCGATGAGAAGTCAGTGCCGATACTGCCCTCTGCTACTCCCTTCTCAAGCATATCGATGATATCCGTGGCAAGATGGCCTGACAAGCCTCCTGGTAACTCGCTGAAGCTAAAAAAGACAGAAGTAGCATTATCTCCGATACCGCCGAATCCTATGGTTGGTCTTCTGTTGGGGTCCATTATGTAGATTGAGTTTATCGGAAGAAGCCCATTTTCACCGCTGAGCATCAGATTGCCCCATTCATCAGTTGTCAGGAAAGGTTCTTCCTGAAGGCCAAGATCCACGGGATCTACTCCGATTATATCAATATCAATCACCGGTGGTTCCGGAAGGATTCCGTCTGAAAGGTAGAGAGATAGATCATCAATAGTTCTGATTACCGGAGCTGTAGGATATACTGTGCATCTGTAAACGTTATCAGAGTAGTACATAACCCTTCCAGAAAGAATCAGATCGTTTCCATCATCAACCGGGATTGTGATGTAGACAGATGATTCGAGTAGCTGGTTGTCCATCCCTCCGAGTCGAAGCTGCCACTTTGAAAGATCAAGTTTATGCAGAAGCGGGAAATGTGATTCAATATGCCAGCCCTCTTCAGTTTCAGTAGCTCTAGCATCAAGGAATTGACTGACTCCAGCGAACCAGATATCAATCACCACAGTTCTCTTATTCAAAGATTCGCCGGAACAGAGTACTCCAAGCTCTTCTCTGCTCAGAACACCTGGTTCAAGCAGGAAAGCATTGAAATCGTAGTACCCTTTTAGCAAATAAAAACCGTTACCTGGGAATCCCACAATCTGCAAATCCCCGCTGCTGTCAGGAATAAGGAGGATTTCTTTTCCCTCGGTCAGGTCATAAGCCATACATGCACCCATCTCCCAGAAATCGATATTGAGGGTATCGCCGGCAAGTGCATCTCCAAGGAAAACGATCTTCACGATAACGGTGACTGAACTGTTATGAACACTTAAAATTGTAGCTTCGTATATCCATGGCAGATCGCTAATTGACTCCTCAAGGTCTTCGAACCACGGTTCAGCGTTAGCTGCAAAAGGGGCAATTGCTGTTATCATTAACAGAAGCATAATCATTCTTCCGGACACGGCTTTTCCTTTCTTTTCTGTATTACAGATCTATTTGGAATAAATTCCATCTTTATACTTCACCTGAGTTTATCCGAAAAGCACCTTGCTGAGTGCATAATAGACAGCCATGTACTTCAATCCATCCTTTAAACACTCCATTCCACATATTCTAACGTGATACACTCATCACCGCACTACCTTGAGTCCACGTTCTTATTTCGGTATTGTTTTCCTGTAGTTCCCGGAAGGAGTTCTTTAATGAAAATCTATTGCTCATCACTGTTCGGCTTCTCTTTGCTGACAATTCTTTTGTTTAATATATCTCCGTCCCTTGCTGACGATTCCGGATTCTATCTGGAAGAATGGGAGACCAGGAAAGGCAGTCCGGATGTAATAAACATTCAGGATTTTCCCGCAGAACTGCTGCCTGAAGGGCTGGACAGCCTTGATTTTCTCGTTGTGGGTGAACCGATGGATGGACCTGAATTAGCATTGATCGGGTATGGGGAAGATACCCTGTACCTGGGTTCAACTTCATTCGGCATGTTCCTGAATCCGGTAAAGACCTATTCCTGGTTCGATGAGGAGGAAGATCTTGTAGTAGTAGCCTCGCAATATCCCTACAGCATGTCAACTAATATTGTATCCTACAGCTGGAATCCGGAGACCCTGATACTTGTTGCTGTTGATTCGACGAATGTTGATTATTCAGTTGAACAACTGTTACTGGTAGACTCACTCCTCGAAACGGGTGAAATCGGACTGGCTGCTGAAACCCTGTATAATGTCATGTATCCGTCAAGGTACTACAACAACGAGGAGATGTCCTGCAGGTTTCTGATTGCTGCTCATTTCGCTTCCATGGCCGCTTTTCAGGAGGGAAACATGCAGGACGCGGTACAGTATTTCGAAGCAGCTCGTTCAGTGTTCGAACGGACCTCCTGTAATATGAACTGGTGCTGTTCATTTGAATCAGTCGAACACTTTCAGGAAAGTCCGTTCTCCGAGTTCATCAGTAAGAATGAGCTTGCATCTATACTCAGCGATTATTCCATTATCTTAAAGAATGAGGATCAAATAACGGCAAGAGCATTCGCATGGTGTGCAGCAGTGCTGGGAGAAAATTAACAGGAGGTCGAAATAGAATTGGCATAGAACTGAGAAAAACGAATTATTAGAGGTGGAGGAAAGACATTAAGAATCTGATTATCTACGCGACGAAGTATGGCAGTGTTGCAAACGCGGCAAAACTTCTTGCCGGAGAACTTCAGGGTACGACGGATCTTGTCAGACTTGGACATGATGATCTGCCAGCTCTTGATGAATACGATTCTGTAGTGGTTGGCGGCTCCATCTACGTAGGAAACATACAGAAAGAGGTTAAGGAATTCTGCCGGGATTTTGAAGCGGAGCTGCTTGAAAAGAATCTTGGCCTGTTCATCTGCGCGGGAGAAAAGAACGAAGAAAAGCGATTGGATGCCATCAGGATAAATTTTCCGTCAGAGATGATTGACCACTCAACCGCGACCGGGTGGTTCGGATATGAGGTTCATTTCGAGAAAGCTTCTTTCATGGACAGAACTGTCATTCGACTCATGATGAGGATAAAGAAAAGCTTTTCTGATCTGAAGAATGAGAACATCGCTGAGTTTGCCGCGAAGATGAACGCCTGATCACCTGTACTATCCGGCTACCAGCAGTCGAAGTGAATCTTCTCTGTCCTGAATCGATCCTCAGGTTTTGGAACTTCAGCCGGGACGCCTATCGAAATCAGGGCAACCGGAATGATATGATCCGGAAGATCGAACAGTTCTATCATCCCTTTCATCCTTTCTTCTCTTGGATAGACACCAAGCCAGACAGCTCCGAGATTCTGGCGAACCGCTTCGAGAAGAAGGTTCTGAACAGCTGCCGAACAATCCTGCACGATATATCCCGTTTCACTTTGCAGCCTGGTGTTGCCGCACACGAGAATCGCAGCTCCGGCATTCGGAACCATCTTTGAGTACGGATGGAATTCAGGGATCCTATTCAACAATGCTCGCTGAGTAATCACTACGAATTCCCATGGCTGACAATTACGGGCAGAAGGAGCCTGCATTGCAGCACGAAGCAGTGACTCAAGCTTTTCAGCAGGGATCTGTCCATCTCTGTATTTTCTGACACTGCGTCTTGTTTTAATTTCGTTCAGCATTGAGTTTCCCTTCCGATTGATCTTCCCATGTTTCAAATGTATCAACCTTGTCAAGATATACGCCATCAAAACCGGAGTCGATAATTCGCCCGAGGTATGAATTATCACTCCCTGTAATGATTTCCTGCCAGTCAGAATCCCAATACTCTACAAGGTAGTTCCCTACCCAGTCAGGATTTTCTTCATGAAGCCATGAAGGTGGAGTGCTGCTCCAGCTCTGCTGCCAGTAGTACCTGTAGTCCTCAGCCTCACCAATACTCATATAGGCGATAATCAGTCTTGATCCGCCACCCGGTTTGTTTCTCAGTTGACTGATATCCTGGGCAGTCAGCTGTTCCCCGTTCCAGAACAGGTCAATTATCAGAAGATCATATTCGGTAGCAGCGACAGCATTCATGAATTCCTGTCTGCTCGGGTACTGTCCTGGATTAATGAGGTAGAGAAAATTCCCGGCCTCCGAAAGCCTGGTGATATCCTCCTGATTCATATTCCAGGGTTCCGCTGGATAGGCGGAAATATTGTCGAGGTCTCTGTGATCCGCTGCAAAGGAGATGTAGCCTGCTTCTTCGCACCAGGTATAGGAACTGTCTATCTTCCATTGCGTCGAGCAGTAATCAGTGACCAGTGCTTCAATTCCATATGCTTCTCCGAGATCGAGAAAAGAGAACATCCACTCCGTGTCGGAAGAGGGAGTTGATATGTCATCACCTGTGTATCCGTAGAAAAGATCCTCACGCCCGGAACCGTCGATTGCATTCAGGTAGGAGGATACTGGTGATCCATCCGGTATACCTGTTGTGGTGAACAATTCCTGCCCGTTCTGCGGAATAATGAAAAAACCAGGTGAAGAGTTTTTCGCCCATGAGCTTATATCCTGGATGAATTCACGCATCTCATCTCTGTATTTCATTGATGAATGCGAGGCGTTATTATTACCCGTTACACATGAAGTCAGCAGCAGTACTACGGAGAGCAACCCTGATATACATATGATTTCCTTCATTTTCAGCCTTTCACAACACCAAGTGGTCTGAGCCTGACAATAGGTTTTACCAGATCCCGCTGGGCTTTCATCACATCGTCTATGTTCTTATAGGCTGCTGGAGCCTCACTGAGATCAAGTGAAGGAGAGTCATGTTTCTTTCGACCGTATCCCTTGTATCTTTTCCATCCTTCGAAAACGATACCTTTCATGGATCTGTCACAGTTGCTTACGGAAAGTTTTCTGGAAGCTTCTCTTCTGCCCATGACCCTTCCGGCTCCATGCGAGCAACTGTTGAATGAGTCAGGATTCCCGAGACCCTCGACAATGTACGAGAATGTTCCCATGCTGCCGGGAATGATTCCCTTCTGGCCTTTCCTTGCTGAAGTAGCGCCTTTCCTGTGAACCCAGACCTTTCTGCCGAAGTGTTTTTCCAGGGCTGCGTAATTATGGTGTATATTGACTTCCTCTGAGAAACCGATCTTTTCCTTCACTTCGGTGAATACATCCTTGAAAGATACCATAAGCCTTCTCCGGTTCTCGGAGGCAAAATCCATTGCGAATTCCATTTCTCTGATATAGTCTCTTCCATCAGCAGAATTGGCAAGGAGGTAGGAAAGATCCTTTGAGGGCAGTTCTTTCCTGTTATTATGGCAGAATTTCATAGCCTTTTCGTGATGATGTCCGGCAATTCGATAGCCCGGGTTTCGTGAGCCGGAATGAATCATGAGCCAGATCCACCCATCATCACCGGCCTGAATTTCCAGAAAGTGATTCCCTCCGCCAAGGGTTCCCAGGCTTCTCTCCGCCAGATCTTTCCCCCTTTTATCGAACCATGACGGAAGCCTCACGAACTGATCCCAGCTTTGAGCGGTCCTGTGAGAATTCCCTTCTCCTGTCGGAATTCTCTTTCCTGCGCGGTCTATGATTATTCTGATGTCGCTGTTGCTCAGATTGTCAGCTGGAATATCTGTTCGTGTGGCAACAATGCCGCAGCCTATATCCACACCTACAGCATATGGGATAATTGTGTTCTCGCAGGCAATGACTCCACCTATGGGCATTCCGTATCCGGGATGGCAATCAGGCATTATTGCCACATGATGGAAGGTCTGGCTGTGCCGGGACAGGTTGATCGCCTGGTTCAACGCAATCTTCTCCACATCAGTGCTCCAGAACATTATGGGAATTCTGCCTGAATTCCTGTCAACCCATTCCATGAGAGCCTCCTGTTCAAAATGTAATTCAATTTTAAGGCTGGGTCATGTCTTTACTTCCGACATTTTCCTCAGCCTTTTCAGTTTGACCGTGATTGTTCTTTATTGCAGAAGTCTTCATACTACAATAAACATTCTTATTTGGAGGTTCCGCTGATGGTGTCAGTATTACTTCTTGCGGTTATGGTAGGTGCTGGTTATCCCGGTCCTGAAAGCAGGGCCGACTACGATATACATGTCTCGCTTCAACCGGATTCAAACATGTTCCACGGCTCCATGGAAATTGTGTTCACCAACGGAATAGAATTGCCGGTTGATACACTCTGGCTTCACCTGTATCCAAACGCTTACAGAGATCATACAACTGCATTCGGGCAGGATCTTGAAGCCGTCGGACGCTATTGTTTCAGGGCATCTCCAGAGTCGGAGAAGGGCTGGATCGATCTTTCGAACTGGAGTGCGGATGGGGAAGCTGTTGTACCTTCAGTTGATGGCTCTCTTGCTTTCATTCCGCTTGAAAACCCTCTTCAACCAGGTAAATCAATTCTGCTTCGTGGCGATTTCGATGTGCAGGTTCCCAAATTCTGGAGCAGGATGGGGCACAGTGGTGATACGTATCAGATAACGCAGTGGTACCCTAAGATGTGCGTTCTAGATGAGAATGGATGGCACCGGGCACGATATCACTGGAGGGGAGAGTTTTACAGCGATTACGGAAATTACTCGGTAACACTTGATGTTCCTTCGGAATTTATCACTGCTGCTACAGGATGCGTTAAAAGCACTTCTTTCAGCGAGGACTCTCTCAGAAGAGTAGAAGTCTGGACCACTGAAAATGTTCACGATTTCGTCTGGGCAGCCAGTCCTGACTATACTGTCCGTGAACATACATATATCTATCCTGAAAGCCTGGGTTCCTGTTCTGTGAATGTGCATCTGGTTCTGCTCGATGATTCAGATGATCACTGGGATGAGGTTCCCGCGGTTATCGATTCCACTCTCCTATACTATGGAGAATGGTACACTCCCTATCCTTACGAAGATCTCTGGGTAGTGGAGCCGGTTGTAATGAGCGCGGGAGGAATGGAATATCCCCAGTTCGTATTCTCCATATCTGATTTTCCATTTCTCAGGATTCTTGAGATGGTTACGATGCATGAGATCGGCCACCAGTGGTTCTACGGGATGCTCGGTAATGATGAAGTAGAGGAGGCGTGGCTGGATGAAGGAATGAACACCTTCAGTGAACTTCGCTATATGCAGAGAAGACATGGCTTCAATGGAAATATGTCCAGAACTCCGGACTGGATACTGGAACTGAGTGATCAGGACATGAATTTTATGACATATGTAACAGGTACTCTGGCCGGGGAAGAAATACCTGTACTCAGTGATGCTACCAAGGCCGGAGACGGAAGTCATCCAACCGGATTTACATATTACGCCAAACCAGCCCTGTTCATGCGGATGCTTCAGAGGCAGATAGGTGAAGAGGATTTTAATCAGGTCATGTCGATCTACTTCGAGAGGTTCATGTTCCATCACCCTCATACTGATGATTTTCAGGCAATAGTTGAAGAAATTACAGAGAGATCCTGGGACGAGGAATTCAATTTCTGGCTAAGAGGAACGGCCAACGCGGATGTTCTCATAAAGAATGTGACCTTCAACACAGATTCAACCACTGCAATTGTTGCGGGTGATGTCCCGCATGAGCTGGAACTTGATCTTTTGTTTATTTCCGGTGAGGATTCTCTTTTCACAGAAGCTGCACTTGCTCCTGGATTGAATGATACAGTCACAGTTTCTGGAAACTGGGATGCCGTTATTGTAGATCCTTTTTTATGCATGCCTGACAGGGCGCCATGGAATAACGCCTTACCACCTCTCGGTCAGCTTAAGCCGATGTTCCTTCCGATCCCAAGACCGACTCATCACAGTATGTGGGTTCTCCCGTTTCCATCTTACGCTGATCATTCATGGAGAGCTGAAATCATCTGCATGTCGTCAACGATTCCATCGTATATGGGCGGTCCGTATACCTGGACTGCATCTGCCTCGATTCCATTTGAAAGCGAGAGCTTTTCGGCATGGGGCGCTTCTTTCCATATGCCTCTGTACCGGGAATATCGACGCAGCATCTATTTGTCTTCCGGAATTTCAAGGGGGTACGGAATCGGTAGAGCCTCTCTTGGTGTTGATTATATACGGAGCGGTAGAGTGGCAACCGATCCACATTACAGGATCTCGCTTGATATGGATCTGTTCAGCGTAGAGGATACAACGGTATACGGCGCTTTGAACGTCGAGGAAGGTAACGCTTTTGAATTCACAACATGCATAGCTGCCGTTGACCGGAACTTCAGGTTATCATGGAATGGGGCTCTGAGTGTTCTGGCTTCTCCGGAATGGAATGATGGGGCTTACGCCAGAATTGACGGGAGAATTGAACTGACAGGCAGACTCTGGGGAAATTACCTGACCAGAACCAGGATCTATGCTGGTCGAATAACCGGTGATGTTCCCGTCCATCGCTTCTTAAGACCAGGTGGTGGGCTCTTTGCAGAGGGTATTATTGGGGCATTTGTCCCTCCGGACGGTTCGCTTTCCCCTCTGGAGCATTATTATGTTCGCTCAGGACCTGCCCTTCCAGGCTACTGGAACAGCACCCTTCGGGGGAGAGCAGGCTTCTCGATTGAACAGAGATTTCCCTTGTCGTTACCTTTCTTCCCTGTTGAAATATTCGGAGGAGCTGGATGGCTCGGTGATTCCTTTGGAGATTTCTCAAGTGACGATATCCTCTTCAATGCGGGAATAGCTGTGCGGATTGCGATGCTTGAAGCGATCTTTCCAGTATGGGTATCAGATCCGGAAGGTGATGACGGCGAATGGGAATTCCGGTGGAGGATTGGATTGTCACCCGCTGGTTTCCCCGATCTGTACTGAAATCAGGGAGGAGTATGAAAGCACTTGCATTTTTCCTCTTGATGTTCCTTATTCTGGCAGGGGCAGTTCCTGAGGAGTCCCGGTCTGAACAGGACAGTACGGATTCCGGACTGTTCCAGTTTCTTGTACGTATGGTCGGGAGTGAGATCCGTCCATGGGCAAAACCGATCGAGAACGTAGATATGGAACGGATGCTGGAACTCGTCGAGAGTGGAATAATCACTTTTCATACCGCTGACTGGTATGCTGAAAAGGATGATCCGGATGAGTAACAGGGTTCAGTGTGTTCTGTGTCCTCATTTATGTACACTTGATCCGGGGGAGAGGGGAAGGTGCAGCGTAAGATTGAACGTTGATGGTGAACTTGTCAGTCTTGTTTATGGGAGACCTGTCGCGGTACACGTTGACCCGGTTGAGAAGAAACCGCTCTTTCATTTCCTGCCTGGAATTGATGTATTTTCTATCGCGACTGCAGGGTGCAATCTTCGGTGTGAGTTCTGCCAGAACTGGGAAATCTCCCAGGCCGCTCCAGAAGATGTTACACCATACGATTTACCCCCTGAGGCTGTTGTTGAGCAGGCAATCGCTTACAATTGTGAGGCTATTGCTTACACCTATACGGAACCAGTCGTTTATTTTGAATACACCCGTGATACAGCAAAACTGGCAAAGGAGGCCGGACTGAAGAATATCCTTGTTACAGCGGGGTATATTAATCAGGGCCCCCTTACTGAACTTGCCGAGTATATCGATGCTGCGAATGTTGATCTTAAATCGATGTCAGACAGTTATTACAGAGATATATGCGGGGGAACTCTCCAGCCTGTACTTGATACGATAACTGCTCTGAAGGAACTTGGAACCTGGGTTGAAGTAACGAATCTTATTGTACCGACATTGAATGATGACTCTCGAGAGCTGGATGAGCTTTCCAGGTGGATTCTGGAGAACACCGGTGCCGATACACCGCTTCATTTCTCGAGGTTTTTTCCCATGTACAGATTAACTGATCTGGCTCCTACACCGGTATTCACATTACAGATGGCAAGGGAAAGGGCTCTTGAGATTGGTCTTCATCATGTTTACGTTGGGAACGCAGTTACGGAGGATGGGATGATAACAACATGTCCGGAGTGCAATGAAGTTCTCATCAATAGACAGGGATACATTATTACGGAAAACAACATTGAAAATGGAAAGTGCGGTAAATGTTCGGCCCCGGTAGCAGGGGTATGGCATGGAATGGAGGAACAGTGATTAGTA
>DAOWJX010000042.1 GCA_030640155.1 Candidatus Aegiribacteria sp.
AGATGCTCATACTGGTAGATCATCCACATATGCAGGCTCCATATACCCGCAAAATGCCCGAAAGCAAAGCCGTATGACTTCCGCATGCCATTCTGAAGGAGTATCACAACAAGCATGGAAACCAGTACAAGCAGTATGGGCAGATAGCTTGAATCAGCAATAACCAGGTGGCTTCTTACTTCAAGGAATTCACCGAAAAATCCCCACAGTAGCAATCCTGATACTATTCCAAACATGTTTCGGGTAAATATGCTGAATTTCTTTCTTCCCGAAAGAACAAGAGCAACAGGAGCCGTAATTGCAAATAGAATTCCAACAGCAGAATAGAGCTCGGATGATATCCTGGAGGAAAACACCAGAAGCATATATGTTGCTCCGAACGCAGCCAGTGTAATCAGGAACGTTTTCAAATAGATTCTTCTCATAAACTCTTCCTCCTCAGATGTTCTAATAAATATACTGTTATCCAGGCTATTACCCACCATCCTGCTGATTATCAGAACATTGATTTAATCAAACCCCAAGTATCCTGATCCAGTGCCTGGGGAAATTCCAGCCTGAGATACGGGCTGTCGGCTGAGGTTTCCCGCGAGTGGAACTTGGTCCACGGATATACACCTGCCACCTGCAGGACAATACCGTGGTTCTCAATTGTCCCGTCGAGCCATGCCTGAACTATATCAGTAACATCGACTCCGACCCATCCTTGAGTGGAGTAATGATTTGACTGCCAGGATGTTGAGCCGTGCTGCACATGGGTTCCGCTCCAGCTCTCGTCCCAGGATTCCGTCGCATTATAGAATTCCGTGTACGTTCCAGCACCGGAAGGACACTGGAAGAAGATGTTAATGTAGAGTGTCGCGTTTATTGCCGTCGCTCCCATGTGCTCCGAGAGGTCCCACAGCATCATAGCTCTCTCGTCGGGATGCCCGCTGGCGGGTTTGTTCGCGATCTGCATGTAGTTCAAACTTCCATAGCATCCACCGGATGGGAGCGTGTACGTGTCCGCAATGGGTAAGAGATCGAACGTATCACTCAGACCGGCTCCGATAATTAAAAGAACAACTGTTATGTATTTCATTTCAGATCCTTTCAGTAGGCCAGGCCAAGCCTTGCTGTCAATACAGAGGCGTCTTCATTCAATCCATCCGGAGTGGTAGCTGGAATACGGTAATCCAGAATTATGTAGGTGTCCGGACTGCCTATGCAGGTTTTCACTCCACCTGTAATCCAAGAGAATTCGTAATCGCCTGAATCGGCATTACTCCAGCGATCCCAACTCTGATAGCTGAGATACGGTGTAATCAAGGGAATCTCCTCAGATCGCGTATTGAAGCTGTAACCGGCCTGGGCAAGCAGACACATGTTTTCCACGTTTTCGCCTGTATCGGAACAACCCTGAGGGCGCATGCCTGGCAGTATACCTTCTATTTGTATCATCTCGGCTCTCACAGCTATCCCGTCTGCTTCATAGTCGAGCCCTAAGCCGTACCTCGACGCATCTTCGTTTCCTTCATTTTCCGGGTTCATTTCCATGGCCAGATCGTTATAGAATCCACCGATCGTGAGCCCTTCCACCGGAAGCCGGTAGAATATCGCAAAGTTGGCATCATGCTCTTCATTGATGGTTCCGTTATTCCCGTTGGCATATGCAATCTGGGCTTCAAGACCTCCGATAGTACCGAGATTCAGGTCAGTTTCCAGAACGGCACCCAGCGGATGACATGAAGGTGAAACCACTTTCCTGAACATTGGCTTCTCCGCTGTAAGCGTTTGACCGCAGTCTTCACCAAGTTCAAAACCTCTCCGCACATGGAACATTCCCATTCCCAGAACGATTCTCTCATCGCCAAGCGGGGATACACGTATTCCTGCTTCCATGAGAGCCATGGTCATTCCGCTTCCCAGACAGCTGGCAAGACCGAATGATGCTTCGTACTCGATCAATTCACCTGCAGCGCCTTTGATTTCAATTGTGGCTTTCCGCACTCTGAAACGATTCGAAGCACCTGCGAACACTCCCGATTGGTTGTAACTGGAATCCTGAGACATGCTCAGATAATCAATCAGGATATGACCGCCGATCTCGGGCATTTCCAGTTCCAGAGCCATTGAAGAAACACAAATGCATAGTATTGCTGCAACAAACAATGGTTTCATCTTTTTCCCTTTCGTTGTTGTATAGATTTAGTCTCACCTCAATTTATTAGTTTAGTCTAATAATGAAAATATACTCTGTCAACTCCTTGCTTCCTCAGGAAAATGAGTACTAAAGCGTGAAATGATGATGTGAAAATAGAAGTTACAGATTATTCAGGATATCACTGAAGACACCTTCGGAAATCATCTCTGCGATTTTTTCTATATCATCCACGAACTGTCTGTCTTCTTTTAGCGGTTTAACAGCATCTCTTACTGCATTGTAAATCCTGCATGTTCCCTTCCCATGTTTTCCCCTCCGGATGAACTCCGCTGCCTGTGCGGCGCATACAAGTTCTGTTGCTATGACATGGGTCGAGTTTCTGACAACTTCCATTGCCTGACGTGCTGATGTTGTTCCCATGGAGACATGATCCTCCTGGGAGCCACTTACGGGGATACTGTCAGCGCTTGCAGGATGCACGAGAACCTTATTCTCGCTGACCAGTGAGGCCGCTGTATACTGGGCAATCATATAACCCGAGTTAGTTCCGGGATCCGGTGTCAGAAACGCCGGTAACCCGCTGAGATCCGGATTCAGCAATCGCTCAATTCTTCTTTCCGATATGTCCGCCAGTTCAGATACCACAAGAGCCAGATGATCCGCGACAAAGGCTACTGGCTGACCATGGAAATTGCCCCCACTGACAAAGGATCCATCTTTCATCAATAACGGATTATCAGTTACAGATGAAAGTTCAACTGAAATAACCGACTCTATATACCGCAGGGCATCCCTTGTCGCTCCATGCACCTGCGGTACGCATCTCAGAGAGTAGGCATCCTGCACTTTATCACAGGCATTGTGTGAAATAAGTATTTCACTTTCCTCCATTAATGCCAGAAGATTATTCGCTGTTTCAACAGCCCCATTATGAGGTCGAAGACCGATGAGTTCCCCGCTGAAAGGTAATACCGTTCCGAGCAACACTTCCAGTGACATTGCCGCAGCAGCGTCTGCGGCATCAGCCAGACGCTTAGCTTCCAGAAGAGCAATAGATGCTACCGCAGTCATGGCCTGGGTTCCGTTTATAAGGGCAAGCCCTTCTTTTGGACCAAGCGTGACAGGCGAAAGGCCGATGCGTTGAAGTGCCTCTGAACCGGAGATGAGTTCTCCTCTGTCAATACATTTCCCCTCCCCTATCAGGGGAAGGGATAAATGAGCAAGAGGAGCAAGATCTCCAGAAGCACCCAGAGAACCTTTTGCTGGAACCGCAGGATAAATATCACTGTTCAGAATAGCTATCAACTGATCAAGCGTCTCTTCGCTAATACCTGATCTTCCCCTCGCAAGTGATGCAACCCTGAGAAACATCATCACTCTTGTCACGTTTTCTGAATACAGTGGACCGGTTCCACATGCATGGCTCAGAAGCAGATTCCTCTGCAGAAGATCAAGGTCATCCTTGCCGACAACAGATCCGGATAGCCTTCCAAATCCTGTATTGACTCCATAAACAGGCATTCCACTGCTAACGGTTTTCATTGTTTGCTTTCGCGCTGCTGCAACAGCCCTCCGAGCATTCTCAGACAACACGGCTTCTGCACCGGCTGCTATTCTGCAAACCTGATCCAGTGTAGCGCCTTCAGTTCCAACACTTATGACATAATCCAGCATATCAACTCCATTGTATTTCCGTTTTTCGATTCACTGCGCAAAATATTCCGCTGATATTAAATATATAAAGCAAGAATGCATCCGGCGCATAAGTCAAAAGCATATGTGTCATTCTGACTCATGAGTACAACCATGAGCAGTATCAGGTATGGCTGCTGGATGTAATGTACTATATATCTTCTTGCGTACACGTTCTTTATGCTTCCGTCAACCATGCAATATTATAATTGGCATCTACCTTGCTTTCTAGTCTACTGCGATAAATCAGATCTTATAAACTGGCTGAAATCAATTGGAAAAGAAGGGAGAACAAATATGGGAAATGGTAAAATTCAACCGCTCTTTGATCGAGTACTTATCAAGCGGGAAGAACCCAGAGAAGTTGTCAAGAGTGGGATTGTCATTCCTGATACCGCAAAGGAAAAACCTCTGGAAGGTATTGTCGAAGCAATAGGACAGGGCAAAAGGAATCCCGAGGGTGAAGGATTCATCACTCCGGTAGTTAAAAAGGGTGATCATGTTCTTATCGGCAAGTATTCCGGCACGGAAGTGAAAATTTTGGATGATGAATACGTAATAGTACGCGAGGATGATATTCTCGCAATACTGGATAACTGATCAGGAGGTTTAAGGTATGCCAGCGAAAGAACTCAAATTCGATCAGGCCGCCAGGCACGCCATACTTGCCGGGGTGGAGAAGCTTTCAAGAGCGGTGAAGGTCACTCTGGGTCCCAAGGGTAGAAATGTTATTCTTGAGAAGAAGTGGGGCAGTCCTACAATAACAAAAGATGGCGTTACGGTTGCAAAGGAAATCGAGCTTCCCGACAGATTCGAGAACATAGGCGCTCAGCTCATTCGTGAAGTTGCCAGCAAGACGAGTGATGTTGCCGGTGACGGCACCACTACTGCTACTCTCCTTGCAGAAGCCATTTATCGCGAAGGACTCAAGAACGTCACAGCAGGTGTGAACCCGATGGCGCTCAAGCGTGGTATAGACGCTGCCGTAAAGGTGGTTGTTACGGAACTGGAAACCCTATCGCGCGAGGTGTCCGGCAAGGAAGATATCAAGCAGGTTGCTTCAATCTCCGCAAACAACGACGACGAGATAGGTGATATCATCGCAGAGGCAATGGATAAGGCCGGAAAGGACGGAACCATCTCTGTTGAGGAAGCCAAATCCATGGATACAACACTCGATGTCGTAGAGGGAATGCAGTTCGACAGAGGGTATCTTTCCCCATATTTCGTGACAGACGCTGAGAATATGGAAGTTGTTCTTGAAAAGCCATACATTCTCATACACGAGAAAAAGATTTCCAGCATGAAGGATATGCTTCCCATTCTTGAAAAGATAGCACAGCTGAGCAAACCGCTTCTTATCATCGCTGAAGATGTAGAAGGTGAAGCTCTTGCAACACTGGTTGTCAACAAAATGCGCGGTATGCTTCAGGTTGCCGCAGTTAAAGCTCCAGGATATGGTGACAGGCGAAAGGCCATGCTTGGTGATATAGCTGTTCTCACTGGCGGCCAGGCCATTACTGAGGACCTCGGTATCAAGCTCGAAAACATCACAATTGATGATCTGGGAACTGCAGTAAGTATCCGCATCGACAAAGATGACACCGTTATTATTGATGGTGGAGGAAAAACCGAGGATATACAGGGCAGAATTGCACAGATAAGGAAACAGATCGAGGATACAACCTCTGATTACGACAAAGAGAAGCTTCAGGAACGCCTGGCCAAGCTTGCCGGCGGAGTTGCTCTTATTAAAGTCGGAGCTTCAACCGAGACTGAGATGAAGGAAAAGAAGGCCAGAGTGGAGGACGCACTTCATGCAACCCGTGCAGCCGTTGAAGAAGGGCTCGTAGCAGGTGGAGGCACTGCTCTTCTCAGGTGTGAGAAAATCCTTGACAAGCTTAACCTCGTGGATGACGAGATGATTGGCGTGGACATTATACGCAAATCTCTCTCTGAACCTCTCAGACAGCTCGCTATTAACGCTGGACTTGAGGGCGCTATAATTGTGGAAAAAGTCAGAGGGCTCGACAGAGACAGCGGGATCAATATTCAGACAAACGAGTACGGAGATATGTTTAAATTTGGTGTGGTAGATCCTACCATGGTTACCAGAGCCGCTCTTCAGAACGCGGCAAGCATCTCCGGGCTGCTTGTTACCACAGAATGCATCGTAACTGAAATCCCAGAACCGGAAAAAGGTGCCCCCGACATGGGCGGCATGGGCGGCGGCGGTATGGGCGGTATGTACTAGAAGGCATACAGGGGACACGCACCAGAGCGTGCATGTCCCCTAGGTCAATGAAGCTCCGGGCTGTTTGCCCGGAGCTTCTCTTTATTTCTGTTCCTTATTAAATCAGTCAGGCGGGACAAGGTTCAAAGTAACACCTGTTGGAATGTTCTCTACCTGCTCGCTTGAGGGTCCGAAGTTCAGGGATTG
>DAOWJX010000071.1 GCA_030640155.1 Candidatus Aegiribacteria sp.
ATGCAGTCCTCCGGGGTCAATTGTGTACCGGTGTGTCAGGTTGAAGTCCTCATCAATAGTGAAATAGCCTATACCACCATCATAAGGAGCTATGAAAACTCCGTTCTCGTAAATCTCAAAGTCATTTATCCAGTCCCAGGGGATGTGCGCTTTCAGTGGCAGAGTCTGCGTCCATCCTGCGCTAACGATGAAAAACACCATCAGAATCGAATAAACCGCAATAAGTCCTGATCTGAATCTATTTTCCTTACAGCAACCTACCGGGAATACTTCTTTTCGCATTTTTCCCTCCTGTTCTAATGCTTCCGATTAAACCTAACTACCTGCATCAGTTGTATCCTGCCCTCTGCAAGCCCTCTTTGAACCTTCTTTGCCTCTATTTCAGCAAAATCACCTTTTTCGTTACAGCATGATTCTGCGTCTCGAATCGAACAAGATAAACACCGGCTGATACTTCGCAGCCGTGATCATCTCTTCCGTCCCAGACAGCATGAAAGGATTGTTCTGCATCAGGATAATCCCATTGTCTGATCAGTCGTCCGCCAACATCATAGATCTTCAGATAAGAACCTGGGAGCATAGAACCAGAAGTTATCCTGTTGCCCCCTTCGCTTTGCCCAATACTGAATGTGATTTCTGTCGACCCTCTGAACGGATTCGGAACTATATCCAAAAGCACCAGAGAACCCGGAGAAGAGCTGCTCTCCCCTATTCCCAGTATAGAAATGCTGAAGAATGAATCGCTCTCGTCTTCACCGATATTAAGGCATGAATCATAGGCTAATATCTTTATAAGGCAGCTGTCAGACTGGGTATCCGGAACAGTCCATGAATAGGTCGAATCATTCACTTCACCAGTGGCAATTGTTTCCCAGTTCGAACCGGCATCTATTGAAAAAAGAATGTTTATGGAATCCACACCAACATTGTCTTCAGCAAGCCAGGTAATATCACAGGTATCACCGGGTTCAAAACCCTCACCACCATTGGGGAAAATAACACTGACAGTCGGAGGTTCATAGTCGACTACATTAAGTGCATAAGCCCCCCATATACCTTCAATATGACCTACTTCAAACGGGTTTTCCGGATCCGAAACATCGTATGCACGAAAAAAACCGCCGAAATCAGCAGCATAAGCGTAATTTCCTAATACACTAACCCCGAAAAGATAGTCGCCGGACTGATTGCAGAAACCAACCTCAAATGGATCTGTCGGATCTGAAATATCTATTATACGAAGACCATGTTCCCAGCCGGCGATATAGGCATAATTCCCTGCCAGAGAGACTCCCATAGCGATGCTGGGTAGCTCACAGACACCTACCCTGAATGGGTTTGACGGATCTGAGACATCGACTATCTCAAACACATCTAACCCGCGGTCTGAGTTTCCTCGCATTTTAGCAGGAAACCATAACGCAAGATATGCATAGGTGCCTGATACAACACACTCTTCAACCCAGAACCAGTCTTGGGTTAGTTCGTAAAAACCTACCTCAAATGGATTCTCCGGATCTGAGACGTCCAATATTAGAATACCACCTTTAAAATTATTGAATTGAGCACCGGCATAGGCAAAATTCCCTGATATATAAACATCGGAAGCGAATTGATATCCATTATCATAATAACCTGTAAAAGCTGGATTCGCCGGATCTGAAACATCTATTATCAGAAGACTGTCATTATCTGTTACATAAGCGTATGAACCTGAAACATAAACACCAACAGCATAGTAATTTGTATTATAAGTTCCTTCCACATATGGATTTGTTGGATCTGAAATATCTATTACACGAAGACCGGCTTGAGCATCGGCAAGATAGGCATAATTCTCCGATACAAACACATCGTGAGGACCGTAAATGCCACAAAAGCCTACCTCAGATGGATTCGCTGGATCTGAAATATCTATTACACGTAAACTGCCGTCATGATCAGCGACATAGGCGAAAATCCCTGAAGTTGGTAACCTGTCAGCTCTCAGGGATGACTCATTACCAGCCCATAAAAAGCCCGGTAACATCATCATTATTAAACATATCCGTATTATCTTTCTCATAATTGTTAACCTAGACCTCCCGATTAGAATCCAGGATTTCTACCCCTTTCTCTTGGTATTTATCCCTCTTTTACCGTCCAGACTGTATTGTTTCTTCCCTCCAGTTCTAATATTTGCACTACCTGCATCATTCATTTATCGTCTCTTTACCCTTCCTTCATTTGCCAGAGCATCGATATCGATTTCCCTGATCGAGATTCCTTCCTCCCAATAGGAATAAAAGGTTTTCCTGTGATAGCTTCCCAACCCCTTATCCCTCATATATATGGTGCTTGTCGGATGTTTTCCGGTTCTGATTCCTTTCAGAAGGATGATGATATGCTCGCCGTCTATAAGCCCCAGTTTGCAGGGTATGTTTTCGACAAAGTGTATGTTGAAATTTTCATAATCAAGAAGTTTTCTATCATATACATCAAATATCCCTTTAATTGAGTCATTCAAGCCGATGAGTATATTAACCAGTACATTGTTTTCCAGTGCTTTTCTCACAAGTCTGTTGGATTCAACATTAAGACGTCTTGCCAGTTCTTTTTCTTTATTTCCAAGGTTTACCGAAATACTTTCACTGGCGGAGCTTATAAGTATTTCATTCTCTGCAGATTCAATGAGATTATTGTTTCTGTTAAGTATGAGTATTGGATCACTTATCAGCTCTACGTAGTCTACCGTATCGCTTGAATCATACGGATCTTCATACATTCTGCTCAGTTCCTCAGATATTTCGTTAATGCTGGCTGTTACCAGTGAAAGCCTTTTCCTCACTTTTTCCATCAACAATGCTGGATCAACCGGCTCGTATGTTTTCTGTGTAGATTGCAGTAATATGCATGCACCTTTTTTTTCAAGTGATGTCAGCAGGTCATAAACTTTAGTTCTCTTCAATCCTGATATCTTCGCAACTTCTGACGGAGAACATTTCTTCTTTTGAAGTAATGCCATATAGACCTTAATCTCGCCAGGTACTAAATCGATATAGCTGAATATTTCATTCAAATGTTTAAGATTCATTGCTTCTCCTGTTTCAAAAATAAGTTGTCCCCTGATGGACGACAATAGCCTTCTATTTGTCTGTTGTCAAGTTCTTCATTCTCTTCCTGGTGTTTCCTCCACTACTCATACAGGTCGATTATGAGAGTGTGAATCTGATCCGCATTTCCAGCGACAATATCAGGCTAAATAGAAATAGCTTAGGCATTTATCGCATACCATCAGGGATATCGCATGCAGATCATCGGAGTTTGGCGATGGTGAATTTTCCATTGATATTAACACCGTTTCAGGGGATATCTCCTTAATCAACTGTAGAATGACAATAGACTGTACCCTGATCAATTAACTGCAGTAGTATCAGGTGTCAGGTGAAAGCACCAGGATTCAGGATCCGACCCCGGAAACAGAGATATAAATTCGCGTAGAGTAATGCTTTTTTCCTGCGACAAGCCACATTGTAATCATTTTTCCTGACCTGTAATTGTTTTTCCTTTTCGGTAAAGAAAAGAACTTCACTCCGTCTTCCGATACGGAACATTCCCTCGACCTGCTGGAACACGAAACAGGAAGCCCATCTCTTGCCCTTGACCCGTTTGTTCACCATATTCGGGTCAACACGTGACCCAATTAGCAAAACATTCGGGTCATTCTGTAAGGGAGGGACAGCATGAACATGTATATCTGGCAGCGTGATTCGTGGCCCCGCATGAACTGGAACAGTACTGAATTGATACTGCCCCTCGGGCGAACAAGGCTTGCTCAGGGTGAGCTTATTGCTAAAGCTGAACATTTGGGAATTAGACTCCACGCGGAACAGCTGGAAGAAGAGGTTTTCTCAACTGCTGCCATAGAGGGCGTAAGGCTTGACAGGATTCAGATAAGATCTTCAGTAGAAAGAAGACTGGGAATGAAAACAGCTGGCGTCATTCATCCTGAGAAGCACGTCGACGGGCTTGTTCAGGTTCTCATTGACGCTACGCAGGATTACTCTCTCAAGCTCTCAGCTGAAAGACTGAAAGGATGGCAGGCAGCTCTGTTCCCTTCCGGATACTCCGGCATACACAGGATAATCACGGGAAACTGGAGGACTAGCACATCACCGATGCAGGTGGTTTCTGGCTCTCCTGAAAGGGAGAGCGTACATTTTGAAGCTCCACCAGCTAACAGGCTGGAGAAGGAGATAGCCAATTTCCTTTCCTGGTTCAATTCCCCGATCTGGAAAACTGACGGCATCATCAGAGCAGCTCAGGCTCATCTTTACTTTGTAACTATCCACCCCTTTGAAGACGGCAACGGCCGCATCGCCCGTGCTGTCTCAGATATGGTACTTGCCCGGGATGAAGGGCGCAGCCGAAGGCTCTACAGCATATCAGCCCGGATACTCTCTGAACGATCGGAGTACTACGATATCCTTGAAAGGACTCAGAAGGGAAACGGAGACATCACGAATTGGCTGGTCTGGTTCCTTGAATGCATGGAAGGAGCTTTGAGAACAGCTGAAATTCAAATCGAACATGCCGGCGAGAAAGCCCGTCTGTGGCAGAGCCTGTCGAATAGAGTCCTGAATTCGCGGCAGAAGAAAATCATCAACAGGCTCTCTGAATCGGGTAGAGATGATTTTGATGGCGGATTAACAAACAACAAATACAGACGAATAGCAAGGACCTCGCGGGAGACAGCCAAGAGAGATCTCACAGATCTCGTGAAAAAGGGTATTCTCAGAAGAAATCCTGGCGGCGGAAGAAGCACCAGCTACAGTCTTGTGTGGCCGGATCAGAATACAGAAACGTCCTAGAGCCCGTCCAGCCATAGCTGCCCTGAAGGCTCCGGCATCTCGTCCCATATCCTGCCGTCCAGCGTTCTTCCCCCGGAGTACTGGTTTTCCCCGCCCCACTGCTTGAAGTAAAAGGCTATCCCCCTGGCAATGCACATATCCCGCAGGGCTCGAACCCACTCGATCTTCATCGGTCTGGCATCAGGTCCGGACTCCCCACCTACCGCAGCCCAGTGAATACCGGCAAGATCCACATCGCCAACATCCGAGAGCAGCGGCTCGAAGGATACGAACCGCACTATAGCATCCACACAACGAAGGCTCTCCAGCCGATGGTACACTCCCCTGCTCTCCACTGTCGTCCCGGCCC
>DAOWJX010000318.1 GCA_030640155.1 Candidatus Aegiribacteria sp.
CAGTTTCTCATTCATTCATCATGATGTGACAAATTACATTTTCGTACAGGGAGAACTTGATTTCATTTTTCACCTTGCTTCTCCTGCGAGTCCGGCTGACTATCTTGCCTTTCCGATTCAAACGCTGAAGGTCGGATCGCTGGGAACTCATAAAACCCTGGGTCTCGCAAAGGAGAAGAATGCCGGTTTCCTGCTTGCTTCAACCAGCGAAGTCTATGGAGACCCTCTTGTTCATCCTCAGACGGAGGATTACTGGGGGAATGTAAATCCAGTAGGTCCAAGGGGAGTTTATGACGAGGCAAAACGGTTCGCGGAAGCCCTTACGTTCGCGTACAGGCGCTTTCATGGGATGAATACGAAAATTGCCAGGATCTTCAATACTTATGGACCCAGAATGAGAGCTGATGACGGAAGAGTTGTCCCCGCTTTCATCTCGCAGGCACTGTCCGGTCATGATCTTACAGTCTTTGGTGATGGCAGCCAGACTCGAAGTTTCTGTTTTGTTTCCGACACGGTTGACGGACTGGTGCGTTTAATGATGAGTGACTTCGAGGGACCTGTGAACATAGGTAACCCTGAAGAGATGACTATCCGGGAGTTCGCCGGTTTTGTACTGGAGAGAATTAAAACAAAGAGTTCAATCGTTAACAGGGATTTGCCGATGGATGATCCTAAGATCAGAAAACCGGATATATCCCTTGCGAACGAAAAACTTGGCTGGAAACCGGTCGTTCGCCTGGAAACCGGCCTGGATACTACAATCGAGTACTTCCGGAAGACCGATGATCAAACCGAGACTTTCAAACAGAATAGAATATAATGTATTACTGTACATTGTTTTGCGGGGACAGGTAAATTTATGCTGCTTACAATACTCATGATGCTTATGCAAAGTGTTTCTCCGTCTGTTTCAAGCGTTTCAGGCCTCAGTATTTCTGTTCTGGAACAGGTGGACAGAAATTCATATGTGCTTGGTCCGGGTGATGTCGTAACAGTTGTAATAGAGGGTGGCTGCACAGAAGCATTACTGGTAGCGGGAGTTCTTCCCTGGACTGGCTGCCGCATTGGCTCTGATGGTTATCTGTCCGTTTCAGGGATAGGAGGCGTTGATGTAGATGGCTTTACGATTGAGCAGGCACAGTATGCTCTGCAAAGGACAGTTTCAAGATTCTATCCTTCATTGAATATTACACTCTCACTTTCTGAACCCCGTTTTTTAAGAGTCAGTATTCGCGGTATGGTTAATGAACCCGGAATATATATCCTGACAGCACTCGACAGAGTTTCTGATCTGGTTATGGAGGCAGGAGGCATTTCCGCATACGGTTCCAGGCTCGGGAAACTGTATACGGCTGCCGGTGATACTCTCGAAGTTGATCTGCATATTTCAGCAGGAACCGGATTCCATGTCGCGGATCCATTTCTGACCAACAATGCGAGTGTTATTTTCGATGTATGCACAAATCCTGTATTTCTGCTTCGCTCAGATTTGATTTATCCGGCAACACCGGATGAGATTCCTGAAAGGATTCACTCATTTGAAACCTGGGAACTGGCGCCATACGATAATTTCGAGTCTCTTGTTATTCGTATGGGAGGTTTGCCGGGGAATGTGAATCTATCTGAGACCAGAATTGTCAGAAACAGTAGTCATTTTCCCGTCTGGGCTGACAGTGTGGGTATTCTTCAACAGCTGATTCTCCCCGGAGATACAATCCTGCTTGTAATGATGAGCGATTCAATAATTGTCGCTGGAGCTGTTAGCAGTCCTGGGTCGGTAGTATACAGACCGGAGAGTACCGTATTTAATTATATTATTGCTGCCGGAGGATTATCAAATGAAGCAGGTTCCAATATCTCCATATTCCGGAACGGAATAGAATTTGAACCGGATAGGTCTATAGAGGATCTGACACTGCTTCCCGGAGATGGAATCAATGTTGGTTATAACTGGTTCTCAAGAAACAGGGATCTGATTTCCGTTTTCGGGACAATAGTGTCGATTGGCGTAACAGTATATGCAATGTCGAAATAGAGTATGAAGATGCAGAATAATATGGGAAATACTTTTGCCGGGAACTGGTTAAGCTCAATAGCAAATAATCTTCGCAAAATAATGGTTCTATGCATCATTGTCGCGCTTGCCAGCGCTGTATGGGCACTGACGAGAGATAAGCGGTGGAGCGCATCTGCAATCACGATGGTTCCTGGAGAGTCTGGTTCTCTATCTCAGATGGGAGGTTTCGGAGCAATTGCTGGAGATTTATTACCCGGAGGACTTGGTGGGCTCGGAAGCGCACTGAGCGGAGGGACACCTGGAGGAATGGATATCAATCTTGTCCAGCAGATATTGTCTTCAAGGATAGTGACAGAGCGTATAATGCTGAAGTACGATTTCTTTGAATATTTTAAATCTCCCAATATGGATCTTGCCCTTGAACGAATGCGGAAATGGATAGCAGTTGAACTCACTCCTGAAGGTCTGATCGTTGTATCGGCAGAGGGCAGGAGCAGAGAAGAAGCAGCAGCTATGGTGAACGATATCATCGCGTTCGCGAACGATGAACTCTCCGTCATCATAACCAGCAGAGCCAGGCGAAGCAGAATTCTCGCAGAGGAATCCGTGGAAACAGCGGAAGAATCCCTTCTTGTAGCGCAGAACAGAATGGAGCGGTTCCGGGAGGAAACAGGGCTGATTTTTCCAGAAGAGCAGGGTTCTCAGTCAATTGGATTACTTGGTGCTCTCGAGACAGAGCTTCTTCTTGCTGAAGCTGAACTGTCAGGGGTAAGCGGGACCATGTCGTACTCCAGTTCCGCTTATTCAGAGATAGCACGGAAAGTCGCATTCCTCAGAAATACTCTGAACACCAGAATGACATCCGGAGACAGTCTCAGTCTCTTTCCCGGCCTGGACAGCATTCCATCAATGCTGAAGGAGTATGAAAATATCTCAATCAACCTGGAAACACGTCGCATAATATATCTGATGCTGCGGCAGGAGCTGGAATCACTGCGGCTTGAGGAAGTAAAGGAAAGCCCTACTCTTGAAGTTCTGGTTCCGGCAGTACCAATGGCTCTCCGGTCATATCCAAAACGGAGCATGCTTGTCATAACAAATACTTTCATCGCCCTTATTCTCTCACTTCTCTGGCTTACTGTAGTTACCTATGCAAAACAGCTTCTCGAAGGTGAATCAACAGGGGATTTCTGGAGAGGTGTTCTGAAAACTGCCGGAAAACAGCTCTTCCTGATCAAAGATAAAAAGCGCGGTCCAGGGGAAATCCGCTGATTTTCCAATTTCAGATCAGATAAACGATGTTCAATGAAATCCTGAGATTTAAAAAGCAGATCGTCGAACTCGGAGTTCCGGCTCTGGTCAGCCGCGGAACTCTTGTATTGTGGGGACTGGTAGCAATACTCATTGTCCGGGTTCTTCCGGAGGAAACCTTCGCAGCTTATGCCCTGGCGAGGAGCGTTCAGCTGTTCGGCGTTCTTTTCGGTGGAGGATTTGTTCTTCAGGCGATTATCAAATTTGCGGCAGAGGGTGACACCGAAAGAGAACAGAAACTGGCCAATGCGGGGATAGTCCTTGCCTCCGGTATGGCAATAATCACAGCGCTGCTTCTTATTTTCGGCGGCGGACTTCTTCAATCCTTTTACAGTGATATCGATATTGCCGGGATTCCTGAAGTTCTTGCTCTATTTGTTATCGTCAGCACAGCATCTCAGCTTCCAAGAAGCCTTCTTGTGGCGAAGCACAGGATGAAAGAGGTCATGATAGCTGACATTGCTTCATTCGCGGTCAGAACCGGTGCTGTTGGGTGGATGATCCTGACCGGTTCTCTCAACAGTCCTCTTCAGATATTTGGAGCAATGATAGTCGGGAACATCGTGGCTTTGCTGATAAACGTCTGGCTGGCACGAGACCTTGTATCTCCAGCCCTGGGTATATCACCGGGTTCAATGAGAATTATAATGGGTTTTGCCGTGGTTTCTCTCGGCACAGGGCTTGCTAATTTTGTCTATACCAGGACTGATATTCTTGTTCTCGGGAAACTCGCTCTTCCATCTGAAGTCGCGGGATATGGAGCATGTAGAACCCTTATCGCTTTTGTGATGAATCTTTCTATTGCAGCTAACATGATTCTTCTGCCCCTTGTCTCAAGAATGTGGCGACAGGGGAACAGGGATGGAATCTTCAGGCGGGTACTCAGTGGAATTCTTATTATTGAATTGATTCAGCTTCCCGTTGTGATATTGTATACGGTCTTTTCTGAACCATTGCTGCACTTTCTGTATCAGGGCAAATACAACTTTGCCTGGCCTGTTTTGATTGTACTGGGTTCATTATCTGTGATTCGTCCTTTTGGAAGCCTTTTCTCTGTAATGTCTCTTGGAATGGGAAAACCTTCATATTCAATGTACAGCGTTATGGTTTCTGCAGGTATAAACCTTTTACTGAATTTTCTGCTCATTCCAAAATACGGAGGGTTTGGTGCTGCCATCGCAACCGCTGCAGCTGTTATCTGCGGGGCATTCGCTGTAATTATTCCCACGATTCGTTACTGGAACCGAAATAAGAACGCATAAACGAATCATTTCATTCAACGATTTGAATCCAGTTGAAGTTGTCAGCATTTCCGGTTTTTCATTACATTTATGTTAAAGAAGATAGCTTTGAGTGAAGGAACAGAATGATACACAGATTGTATGACCGCGAACGGGATCAGAAGGATTGCCACAGGATATGGCGTGAGGTCGGCTGGATCGACAAGGACCAGGGGAAAATCATGGATACATTTCTCGTCGGTTGCCGTGTACTGGTCGGAGATCTGAATGGCAGACCGGAATCTCTGGCAGTTTCCTCCCCCGGTTCCCTCCGATATCTTGAAGAGGATCTTTCATTCTGCGCGGTTTGCGGCGTGACTACAGGATATGCCGGTCGGAAGCAGGGATTAGCGGGACGACTTACAGCTGAGCTTATTGCACTCGACGCCGCTGAAGGAGCTTTGGTCGCTGGACTGGGCATGTTCGAACAGGGATACTACGACAAGCTCGGGTTCGGTACCGGACCGTATGAATCCTGGATCGGTCTCGACCCGTCCAGCCTTAAAATCGATATTCACCCGCCGGCTCCCATCCGCCTGACAAAGGACGACTATGCGCTGGTCCACAGATCACGTCTGAGGAGACTTCAGGTTCACGGCAACACAACACTCTTCAGGGAGGAACTTACCCACGCGGAGATGGAGTGGAGCAAGAAGGGTTTCGGGCTTGGTTACATGGATCCTGACGGGGAAAACCTCTCTCACCATTTCTGGTGTGGTCACGTAGAAGGAGAAAATGGACCCTATTCGGTGTCATGGATGTCCTACACTGATTATTTTCAGTTTCTTGAACTGCTTGCCCTCATAAGGAACCTTGGTGACCAGGTCTCTCTCATCCGGCTGAACGAACCTGTCGCGATCCAGATACAGGATCTGATACGAACCCCTTTCAGGCACTTGAGAAAAACGAAAAAGTCAAAATTCGAAACCAGCCATCGGGCTCTTGCGTACTGGCAGATACGCATATGCGACCTGGAGAAATGTATGGCCAGGACATTTCTTCCATGGGGCAGTGTTTCTTTCAATCTTGAGATTGCAGATCCAATTGAAGAGTATCTGGAAAAAGATGCTCCCTGGAGGGGTATAACAGGCAGTTATACCGTTACTCTCGGTCCGGAATCAAGAGCAGAGAAGGGTCATCAGAGCGGTCTTCCTGTGCTGGAAGCTTCGGTGGGCGCTTTCACCCGGATGTGGTTCGGAGTCAGACCGGCTTCCGGACTTGCGGTAACAGATGATCTTGCCGGACCGGAGAAACTTCTGAAACAGCTGGACGAAGTACTCCGGCTGCCGACACCAAGCAACGATTGGGAATATTGATAAGGAGAAGTGTATGAAAGTTGTAGCATTTGTTGGAAGTCCAAGAACCGAGGGTACAACCGATGCTCTGGTCAGGCAGGTACTCAACGGAGCTGAAGATAAAGGGGCTGATACGGCCATCTTCCATATCGGTTTACTTGATATCAGCGGGTGCCACGCATGCATGAAATGCAGGAAAACAGGCGTATGTGTTCAGGATGATGATATGAAACCGCTTTTTGATGAGATCCGCAACTCTGACTGCATAGTACTCGGCACGCCTATCTATTTCTATTACATGACCGCTCAGATGAAGGCTTTTACGGACAGGTTGTTCAGTTTTGTCGGAGACAACTTTGAGAAAAGACTTGGAAGCAGGAAAACACTCTTCGTTGTAACTCAGGGAGCGGATGATCCGGAGATCTTCCGGGCACAGATCGACAGTATGATCAGCGCCTGGGGTATGGTAGGATTGAATGTCGCAGAAACGATACAGGCCTGCGCCACCTCGGACAAAGAGCAGATAGAAGAGAATGAGGAACTGATGGAGAAGGCCTTTATCGCCGGGCAGAATCTGGTTGATTAACAGGCATGAATAAGTCGGTCGTTTGACTAATGATGTATCTCGGACAAATTCAGGTTCGGGATTAGAAGAATAGAGGAAGCATGTTTGTGAAAAAATGTATCATTGTAAGTGGTATTTTCACCTGCTTTCTTCTACCGGGCACAGCTCTGGGCCAGTGGAGTCCGGACTCACTCCAGAACCTTCAGGTATGCGACCTGACAGGCGATCAGGTGATTCCGAAGATAGAATCGACATCCGACGGCGGCTGCTTTATCTCCTGGTTCGACGCCAGGGGCAGCGGTTATTGCCTTTACCTCCAGCGGCTGAACGCCCAGGGGGAGTTCCTCTTTCCCGAGAACGGTCTGCTGATCAGCGATCACCCCCAGCAGAGCTTTCCTCCCCTGAAGTAGTACCTGCGGGAGACGACAGCGTCATAGTTCTCTGGAAGAGTTCCACCGGTTCATACCCTTACCAGACCACACATCTCTATACCCAGAAATTCGACGGTCTGGGAGATGGTATATGGGGAGAAACATACATGCTTATCTACGACTCCGGAGCGATAACAGCCTGGAACACTCCCGAGCTGATGCCGGACGGGGGGGGAGGAGCTATTTACTTCTGGTACGATTCCCCCGATCTATCCACATTCAACGTCTGGGTTCAGCATATCGACTCATCCGGGAACATGCTGTTCCCGATGAATGGAGCACAGGCATCCACCAATTCCAGTGACAGGCTTCATATGTACCCTTCGGCAACCTACCATCCGGTGGGGGACCAGACCTTCGTATTCTGGGTGGAAGAGAATGGCGGCCAGACCCAGTACGGGCTCTACGGTCAACTCTTCTCCTCGACCGGAGAGAGGCTCTGGACAGACAGCGGGCTTGAACTTGTCCCGATCGGTTCCAGCCAGATATCATTCGTAAGGGCACTATCCGATGGTGACGGCATTTACGTCGGGTACTTCACAGGTGCATATAGTACAGCCCTGAGAACCCTCAGGATAGGGTATGATGGCTTAACTGTCTGGAGTCCCGTTACACTCTCCGCAGCTAGTCTCGGCAGCAAGGGTAGTCTGGGCATCTGCCAGGGTATATGGCAGAGCGCCATCTTTGCCTGGAGCGACAGCAGGAACGACAGTGGCATTTATGCCCAGAACATTAATCAGGATGGCAGTCTCGGACCCTCCACAGGTATCAGCGATGAATCACCCCATGCTGGTGCGGGTTCACTTTTCGTACTGCCGAATCCGTCCCTTGGTATCGTGACCGTCAACTTTACAGTGGAGCCTGGAGGAATCGCCTCACTGGAGGTGTACGATATCTGCGGCAGGCTGATCAAGACCCTGATTTCGGGCAACCTTGAACAGGGGGAACATTCTGCTTTCTGGGACCGCAGCGACAGATCGGGCTCGGGTTCAGCCGGCGTATACTTTGTCAGACTAAGAACGGGGAGCGGCGAGACCGTTTCGCGGATGGTCCTGCTCTAGCAGGGCAGATCAGCTGGAAGGCTATTCCCTGACTATACCGTTGATTCGGTCCGCTTCCATCTGAATGAGTTCACGGAATTTTAAAGCCAGTTCAGGGTCGAACTCAGGAAATTCATCGGATCCTATTTTGGGCGTCCAGTAACTTTCCATCTCAAGCCACTTAGCATGAGTGAATCCGTTCTCTTCGATAACTATCATATGATCCAGTTTATTAGAAGGATCGACAGGATCCTTCCTATGGATCATTTCAGCATGTACCCTGGCATACATTTCAAGGCTGCCGGGCTCACCGCCACCTCGGATATTGGCCTGTGCAGCCTGGAAAAGCGGCATGAAAGCCATAGCGGTGTTTCCCATATCTGAAGGATCCTGCATCTTAGCCGTATAGTATTCCTTGGCTTCCTTCCAGTCCTCAGGATTGATTCCTTTGGAAAGTGCTATCTGGTTCTCCTTTTCGATATCACCACCTGTGTCAGCCATCAGGGCGCAGAGTTCAGCGTACTTCTCCAGAGTTACATTTCCCTCAGACATTTGAATTCCTCCATAATGATAAGGTTTTCGTAATCAGTTGAACAATGAAAGTATACGCGTATTCTGTCAAAGGTGGTATTCTTAGCCTCATATGTCTTGACATGATTTATGGTTCAAGCTTGATTAATCTGAGTTTATAGTCCGCATATTTCACCAGGTTGCTTAACGAAACGGTGTAGAAGCGCTTGCAGACAAGGCATACGAAAGAGGTCGACGCAGATGTATTGTATATACTTCAAGGAAGGCCGATTGAGCATAACGCAGTATGCGAGTGTTTTATGCACCGTTGCAGTAGTAACTCTGGTGAGATATGCGGATTAGGTCAACTTTCAAGGTAAGAAGCCACAATTCCAGCCAGAACAAGCGAACAGAGTTTGGATTCCGCAGAGTCTGCACGGGATGTGAGCGTTACAGGATGTGTTGCACCCATTATCACGGCAGCACCTTCAGCGTTTGAAAGGAAAAGCAGCGTTTTATAAAGAATATTTGCGGATTCGATATCCGGCAGCAGTACAATATCCACCTGACCTGCTACAGAACTTTTTATCTTCTTGATTTTTACCGCTTCGGGAGAAACTGCAAGATCCATCGCAAGTGGACCATCGAAATCAGTGCCTGTAATTTCACCATCTTCAACCATTTTTTTTATCTTTGCAGCTTCCATCGTGCGAGGCATTTTCTCATATGGTACTTCTTTCGCGCATAAATAGGTTGATTTAGGGTTATCAATACCGGGAGCATTTACAACTGTAATGGCATTTTTCAGGATCTGGACTTTCTGATCTAATTTCGGTTTGATATTCATGGCTGCATCGGTTACAGTGAGCAATTTTGGATATGTTGGAATATCAAAAACGGCTACATGGCTTAGAAGACCAGGACCTCGAATACCTTTCTCGTTATCCAGTATTGCTTTCAGAAAGATGGAACTGGCAACAAGTCCTTTCATTATAACATGAGCTTCACCGTTTCTGATAAGCTCAACTGCTTTTTCTGCAGCAGGCTTGTCTTCTGCGATATCGATGATATCCATGCCGCTTACATCAACTCCAGCCTTGTCAGCTGAACGTTTGATTGCATCAGATCCGCCTATCAGAACGGCTTCGATCATATTCTCCTCTACCGCTGTCATAATGGCCGTCAGCGTTTCAGCTTCATCAGCTCTGACTACTGCCACTCTTCTGGAAGGTAATAGCTTGGCTCTTTTCTTCATTTCTGAAAAACTTTGAACTGGCTGCATTGTTTCTCCTTAAGAAAATCGATTGAACAAACAATAAACTGATATTTGAAAAATGAATATATCTGTATTACTAATGACAAAGCAAGCGTTGAAATTCTACCGGACGGTTCGGTGATATTGCAGATTCAATGAGAACCCTTGCACTTTGCCGGACAGTACATTTCCTATAGCAATATATTTTGATATATAGATATTAATATCACTGTTATGTAATGGCATGTTTTTTGCATCTATTACATCTTTAAGCAAAATAGATGATTAAAATAAACAGGATCTTACTATGATCCGAGATATATAGGGAGAAGTGGTTCCATGCATTTCGAATACATGATAATCGCTATAATTCAGTCCGCTTCAGTACCAGGCGCGAATTATGTGGAATAGACTGATTGAATTGGTGATACAGGAGTTCAAAGCCCAGCACTCTACATCGAGTATTCTTGAGATGCCGGCAGGTATGAAGGATGAATCATTTTGAGGGGAGATTTGTTCTGCGAAGCGGGTCTGCCTGCCGGCATTGAAGGATCCTTTAAAGTAACATAGTATCTGTTAGGAAAAGAGAACTCTACCATTTTCCTGGCTTGACCTCTGAATGTGATCAATTCAATATATGAGTTAAAGCAGGTTTGACCGCTCCTCAGAAGTTGGAAAGGAGAATTTTCATGATCAGATGTCTTGTGTTATTCATGCTTGTCGGGGTCTGTGCAGCTAATGTCGACATGGTTCCTCTGCATTTTATGGGGAATGACTATCTTTATGTGAGCTGGATAGACGGCTCCGGCGACGCGAGAGTAGCCAGATACGAGGGAATCACACCTGTCGCCGAGGCAACATTCTACGATCGTACAATGGCCTCTGTGGCCATCTGCTTAGACGATACTGACACACCGAACCTAATGCTGATCACATCCATGGACACCTTCTGTACCGACACTCTTTACTCTCTGTGGTTTATCTTTCTTGATGTACAGGATCAGGTACCGTTCGAGCGGATATCCATTGAACACGGGCAGTACGGTCTCATCAGGCACCATCATCCTCTGTATGACGGCCTTATCGCAGGATTTCAGTACAGCTACGTCAGCAGCGGAAGCGACTTTTACTGGTTCATGCAGGATTACAGCATCAATTCCAGCCAGATAGACCTTGGTACTCTCCTCTACGAAGTTTCACCGTATCCCCTGGGAGATGCAGTGGAACCCTTCCTTAACAGGATGGTTGGACCGGTTACCTGCCAGGACAGTCGAGCCATATTTGCCACGGACAGGTTCAAGGCCGGCTACTGGGGCTGGCCGGGGAACACGATGCTCATGACCCTGTCGCACAACCCGCCCATAGACCCTGTTTACCTTCTCTGCGACACGCTGACCTCGACCCCTGACACCCTCCCCTGCGACCCATGTGTTATGACCATGGGCAGCTGCACTGACAGAGGACTGCTCCTCTGGGCAGACGAATGGGGTGCCGTTCACTTCTCCAGCTACAACTGCTCAGAGCCGGCACCGGTCTCCACGGAACCTTACTCATGGGCTTATCCCGGCAACAGCAATCCCTGCGCCATGTCCTGCAACCCTGATGACGAGGGGCTGCTCCTTGCCTGGTATCGGAACGGCGAGATAAGGTGCAGGCATTTCCAGGCAGATTGGAACGGCTTCGACCATATCGTCCGCAATGTAACGGGTGCCGTTTATGAAGGTGACATTGCTGTCTGCAGCGTCGAGGATGGCTACTGGATAGCATGGCTGGAGGAAGGAACCGACGCCGAGTACCCGGAACTGGAGTTCGTGCCAAGAGACTCGGTGACATCCATCGGTGACTCGACTACCCCGCCGCTCGAATGCTATCTCAGGATATGCCCCAACCCATTTTCGGAGAGGCTTGGCATCTCGGTCGAAGGCCTTGCAGGATCTGCGACTCTGCGCATTTTCGACCTTGCCGGCCGCCTGGTGTACAGATCATCTTCTGCAGACAGTGGTATATTCAACTGGAACTCCAGTGACATGCCCCCGGGGACTTACATCGTTACCGTAGGCTCGGATGATTTCAGCGCTTCCCGGAGGGTCATTCTGGTCGACTGAGACGTACCCGACGGATTGCGGTACAGAAGCTCTGTGTAAATTCGCTCCTATGAACGACTCTACTCTCCATTAACTCCATCGTCATTACGCGTGTTATTCAGTTTATCAAATTCTTTATCTTAAACGGTTTAACAAGCTTGCCTTTGAATCCGTATCTGCTATTGACAGGCTTGTCAATTGAAAATATCATACACCATGCCTATGGTGGTATAACTGATTCAGGAGTATAATGCAAAACAATCATATTGATATCCTGATTGAAATGGGACTTTCACTGAATGAAGCCAAAGTCTATCTGGCTCTGCTGAAAAAGAAGATATCGCAGGTTGGAGAGATTGCTACATTATCGGGTGTTCCGCAGAAGATGATTTATTATGTGCTGCAGAAACTTATGAGCAAGGGCATGTGTTCACTGGTTCCCG
>DAOWJX010000061.1 GCA_030640155.1 Candidatus Aegiribacteria sp.
AGAAAGTTCTTGTCACACGGAGAGACAGAATTCCATTATTCAGGTTCATTCTCGTCCGCAGCCCGACATGATGCATGTGTTCGACCAGCGAAGGATTACCGGAAGCTATATAGTTCCTCTGAGAGTACTCCCAGGCATAGTTAGGAGTAAGCCCGATCTTTCCACTGATGTGAAAACCCATATTCAGGGTAATGGTATTGTTGATTATCTCCTCGGATCTGCTGAAAACCGAGTTGTCAAAACTTCCCTGATCCTGGAATCTGAATGTGTTGGAAACACCCAGGGTAGTACTGTCTTCTGATACTCTCAGAAATGATGTTGTGGAAACAAGCCTTCTGAACAGCAGGTCTGATCCTGAAGTACCGACCTCCGGAAAGAGAAACGTCGTGTAATCAGCGCTGATCTTGATTGATTCCTGCAGTGTCCAGTTGCCACCCGGGAAATACCTGAATCCGGGGTTGATACTGTATGTAGATGAAATCTTGCTGTTCGCGGATTGCTCCGCCATCAGATAAACAGTCTTCCTGCTCTGTCCCTGGATACTCGCATCCAGCGTTACTCTACTGCTCAGCGGGATCTCCGCGGAAAGTGAGAGAACTTCCCTCAGTTCATCGCGATCGTTGTTATCTCTGTATTTATTCCCAGCAAAATCAGTCCATTCTCCGAATGTATCAAACCTGTAGAGCTGAATCAGCCGCTGAAATGTAATCCGGCTGTCCCCCGGAGTATATTGAAGGTTGGAGGAAAAGACTCTGTCATCGCTGATATCGTATATATCGAAAAGTGTTGGAACCCCGGTAGCTGTACGTTTTCTATCGTTACGATTGATTGAACGTGATAGAGACATGGTTAGAGAAAGATCATCAATAATCTGATATCGCAGGGAAGAAGATATATTTCGCCTTCGCTCCAGCCTGTCACGTACATCTCCCTCGGAACTGGTGGTGTCAGGATCATCCTCTTCCCAGAAACGATCCATGTAATCCCATCCTGTAGCAAGTTCCATACTCAGATACTCAAACGGAGTCGGTATTACTAGAGTCAGGTCGCTGTACCAGTCATCCTGCAAGAGACACTGGGCTGAATCATGATACGCGGTAGACTGCCTTGATGCTCCGGCCTGAGCGGTAAGATTGCCGCCGTTGAAAACGCTTGGAAATCCGTAACTCAGCCTGGCAGTGATCTGATCCCTTCCCGTATCAGTCTGATGTCCAAGCGTTCTATGCTCTACGAATGAAAGATTCCCGTTAAGAGTACTGAAAATGTTTTTGCTCAGGGAGATATCGACACTGCTCACTCCTCCCTGATCATGACCCGTTATTGTGCTGTCTCCGGATGGGTTCACGTAATCCAGAAAATGGGCTCCAAGCTTCATATCTATCGACAGCCATGATGTCGGAGAATAACGTATCTGACCGGAAGTGGTGTTATTCAGTTGATCCCGGATCATTAAGCCATATCTCTCTTCAGTGCTGATATTTCTGGAAAGATTTATTCCAAACTCCAATCCGGGTCTGGGGCGAAAGGTCAGACTCGCGGATCCGATGCGACCTTCAAGAAATCTATGAAGGTCCAGGTTCTTCTGGGCTGAGAATGAAGCACTGGCATTCATTGTGACCCTGGATGTGAGCTGGTGCACCAGGGATATTGAATTAGTTAAATGACTGCTTTCCTTGAACTGCTCAAGTGAGATGTCGTATCCCACCGAAACAGCGTTGAGTACAGAAACGAACATAATAAGCAGTAATACCGCGGATTTCTTCATTACAGATTCTCCGCGAGTCTGACAAACATCTCGGGTTTTATCTGCTCTGCCCTCAGACCAGGGTCGATTTCTGTCCTGGCCAGAATCTCCAGTGACTGATCACGACCTAAAACCGGCGTAAGATTGTTGAGAATGGTTTTCCTCCTTGAAGAAAAGGATATACTTACAATCCTTCTGAATTTGCAGAACAGCTCGCGAGAAACCATCGGTCTGGTTCGTCTCTCAAGAACCACAACCCTTGAGTAAACCGCAGGAGTCGGGTAGAAATCCTCCGGGTCAGCATCAAGAAGTGTCCGTACAGTATAATACGGCCATATCTTCAAGGCCAGTTTTCCATACTGCTTTCCCCCGTCTAACGTAGACAGCCTTATGGCAACTTCCCTTTGAAGCATCAGGACAGCCTTCTGCACCTGATCAAAACCCTCCTCAAGCATTCTGAACAATATGGGAGAGGATATTGAATAAGGAAGGTTACCCGCAACCGTATGAAACGGAAATCCCGGTAAAGTCTCAGGATTCACGCTGAGTATATCACCTCTTGTCACTGAAAGGACTTCATCTGAGAACCTTTTTCGGAGAACATCCACCATTTCCGGAGAAATTTCTACAGCTGAAAGAGATCCGCATCGGCCAATCAGTTTTTCAGTAAGAGCGCCTAATCCGGGACCGATTTCAAGAACGCTTCCGGACGTTGAGACTTCCTCAGCGATTCTGGACGCGATATAACTGTTTACGAGAAAACTCTGTCCGAGTTTTTTATTCGGAATAACCCCTGCACTCCTTAGAAATCGACGCAGTTCGGTGATAAACATTATCCTCTGATCCTGAGTGGAAGGTTTATCTTCAAAGCGTAAGCGGCAACTGATTTCATATCTGCTCCAGAATACCGAACAGCTGTAAGCCTGGTTCTGCATATTTCCCTTGAAAGCTGAATGAATTCCTGCAGATTGTCCCACGCTGAATCATTCTCTGGAATACATACAGCGTTGTATTCTTCCATGTCAGACGCGTTGAGGCTTACACTGACATCATTAAAAGGTTCGAGAAGCCTGAGTGTTTCTTCAGTAGACAATCTCTCAAGACAGAGACCATTCGTATTGAGCCGAACGGAGAAACCTTTTTCCGAGGCTGTTTCTGCGAGAGCGAGCAGAAGCTCCGGTCTCATGGTTGGCTCGCCGTATCCGCAGAAAACGATTTCTTCAGCCCATTCCGGCTGAAGCGTACCGATAATGCCCATGAGTCTCTTTTCACACGGCTCTTCATGGTGCTTCAGATAGTACCCGCCTATGCCGTCGGTTCTGTCTCTAACGCAGAAACGGCAATGATTCGTACATCTGCCTGTGATATTCATGTATATTCTGTTATAGAGCATGTATACAAGATCCGTTCTGGGCACAGGCGAAAGCTGAAAAGCACGAAGCGAATTATCAAGAAGTATCTTTGAAGTAGAAAGCATATCCATATTCCACAAATCCGCCAGAACCCCGGCTGTGTGTATAACAAAGCAGGGTTCATTTCTTTCCCCGCGAACGGGCTCAGGCGTCAGGTAAGGAGCATCTGTTTCAACAAGAACCTGTTCTTTCGGCAGCAAACCTGCCAATTTCCTGAGTCTATCATTCCGCCTGTATGTGAGCGGGCCTGCGAACCCGATGAAAAAGCCTCTGTCAGCTGCCTCTTGTGCAATCTTATCCGGTCCGGTATAGCAATGCATTATTACCGGTACTCCGGGATTCTCGCCCAGAATGGTCAGGACCGTTTCCTCCGCATCTCTGGAATGCACTATCAGTGTCAATCCGAAAATCCCTGCCAGATGAATATGTTTCTCGAAAAGCTCAACCTGGAGTGAAGGGGAAACTCTCTCATGAAAAAAATCCAGTCCTGTTTCTCCCACAGCGAGAACTCCGGGACACAATACTGTTCGTGCAATGTCAGTGAACATATCAGCAGAATCGAGATCTGCTTCATTCGGATGGATTCCGGCAGCGGCGAATATTCCCTGATAATTCCCGGATAGCTCCGCAGCCTTCCGACTGCTTTCCGGTGATATTCCCGGAACCATTATCCTGGTAACATTGAACTTGTCCGCATTTGAAAGAACACGCTCAAGGTCATCATTGTACCGCTCATCGCAGAGATGACAGTGTGTATCGAAAAAACCTACATTCTCCAGATCAGATCCTCCCTGGCAGGTCCTGTGGAAATTGCTCTGATGGGTACTTCGATAAGCTGCTCAATGAACAGCACGTACTGTTTCGCGTTTTCGGGCAGGGCTTCCCAGTCCCGTTCTCCGGAAATATTTTCTTCCCAGCCGGGCAGAGTCTCGTATACAGGCGTATGATTCCCCAGTCTTGCACCTGTTTCGAACAGTGTGAGATCTGTCTCCGGGTCAAGCTCGTATTTCTTGCAGACTTTGAGTTCCGGTATACCGCTCAGTACATCCAGAAGTGTTAGAGCAGTCCAGGTGCATCCATTTATCCTGGCCGTGTAATTTGTCAGAACAGCATCAAACCACCCGCACCTTCTGGGTCTTCCTGTAGTTGCGCCGTATTCGTTTCCCTGCTCTCTTATTCGATCACCAAGTTCGCAGGTAAGCTCTGTGGGAAAAGGTCCGTTCCCCACTCTGGTGGAATAGGCTTTCATGACTCCGACAACTTCATCAATCCTTACCGGTCCTATTCCAAGACTGGTGCATGCTGCTCCCGCAACACATGAACCACATGTAACAAAGGGGTATGTGCCATGATCAGGATCAAGAAGAGATCCCTGTGCTCCTTCAGCGATGACGGAACCATCGTTATCAAGTATTCTTGCCAGGAGAAGAGATACATCTTTAGCATATTCAACCAGTTTCAGAGATATACTGTTGAAAATCTCCACTTCACTATGGAGAGACCTGATTTCATCTTCAGAAAGATCGAGTGTTTTCATACAGTTCTCGGTAATCTGCGCTGATTTTTCCAGAAATATGTCCGGCATGGCAGCATCCTCCAGCCGGATACCTTTCCGCATGAATTTCCGGACATAGGTCGGTCCGATTCCTCTATAGGTGGTTCCTATCGCTGAAACGCCTCTTTCACCCTCATTTTTTCTCTCTGAATATTTACCTGCGGGATGCACAAGATGTACTTTTCCGGAAATGGCAAGTCTGTCCGAGATCGAGATTCCGTTTGTTTCCAGTGTCTTGATTTCATCCATCAGTGCTACAGGATCAAGCACGCAGCCGGCGCCAATGATTCCAAGGGGATCAGAG
>DAOWJX010000084.1 GCA_030640155.1 Candidatus Aegiribacteria sp.
CTGATTATCTCCTTGCCCACAGTAAAACCTGAATCGTACGGTTTGATCATGACGGGCGACAGCAACAGGGGAGAAGCACTGCTGTCCAGGGTATTACCGGGTGTTGAGAAGGCAATGGAGTTCAGAGAAAAGGGACAGCTGTCAAAGCTTATATTTCACATCTCTCCACCGGAGATTGAGATCATAAGACATGATTTCCCGGAGACAATTGAGTATCTGACCAGGCTTGCCCGCGGGAAAGGACTCGGCGAGATAGAACTGGTGCTATTTCCAGCTACCAGTAACCGGTCAGGCTTGATCCGGAACACTGTTGTAAAAGTCGATATGTACAAAGACCTGTTCAGGCGGTACAACGGACACGAGGTTAACGGCGTGAACATTCGGATTAAGCTTGTCCTGAAGCGCTTTTTCTCAGGCATAGGCGAGATAGCAGATCTTTTGCGGAGTTTCAGATTTCCCTGCCTCTGGAACGCGAACTTCTTTATTGCTGCCGATGGAAGTTCGATCTGCTGTAATGACCAGTCTGCATCGAACCCTCTAGGCAATATTCTTTATGATTCAATTGATACCTTGATGCAGTACAAAGAACAGTATATGCCCGGCCAGACATGTGCTGGCTGCAATCAGTCACCGGAGCGGCTAAAAGGATCCCCTGAAGCTGTTCTGTTTTCCTACATCGTGAAATTTCGCATATGGCTGGCTGCAATACGGAACCGGTATTCAGCACCAGGTGACAGCATACACAAAGAAAAAGAAACACTTCTTTCCGAAAAGGACTTTCGGACAAAATGACAACCGGGCTGAAGAAGTTGAATAAATCAGCTGTGGATAAAATTGATGTGATCTCAGACGCCGCTCTTCCGGAAAGCATAGATGATATAAAAGAAGCATTCAGATTATTATATGATACTTATATTTCATCCGGACTTCAAAAACCGGATCCTTCTTTAATGAAGATAAGCTTCCATAACCTTCTGCCAACAAGTTTTCTGATAACTGTCAAGAAGAACGGGAAAGTCTGTGGTACACTGAACGTAATTCAAGAGTCTGACGATAGACTCCCGATAAACGAGCTTTTCAACAATGAGATTGGTAGAATACGAAAAAAAGATTCACTCATATGCGAATTATCCGGTCTGGCAGTGGATAATTCACTGACAAATGGTGAGAGCAGAACAGTTCTCCTTTCTCTTTTCAGAAAGGCTTTCATCCTGGGCCATGATCTTCTGGGGTGCACTGATTTTTGCATGATGGTAAATCCGCGCCATTGTGACTATTACCAGAAGGAATTCAATTATGAGAAGATTGGACAGATAAGGCGTTACGAAAAAGTGAACGGCGCGCCTGCTGTCCCTATGAGGCTTAATCTTGAAAAGGGCGCTGAGCTGTTCAAGATTAGCAACCCCCGTCTTTACAAATATTTCTTTGTTGACGATCACCAGATGATTAAAGAACGGTCTTTCCATGAACTGCATAAACAAAAGAATTTATATGATATAAAGTACATTAACAGTCTTGTGGAAAGTAAAAAGGATCTTCTAACAAATCTGACAGAAGAAGAGAGCGAGATTCTCTGTCGCTATTATCCTGAATTGAGATAGGCTGGAACTGTGAAAATACTTCTGATCTCATCAAATAGAGATATGCATCCGTGGCCGATTCCCCCCGTCGGAGCATGTTATGTCGCTTCAAGTCTGGAACGCTCAGGCTTTGATGTTCAATTGCTGGATATACTCTTTTCTGAAAACCCCTCTTCCGTAATCACTGAAAGGATTCGCCAGTTCATGCCGGATATGGTAGCCGTCTCAATCAGGAATATCGACAATGTAGACCAGCAGTCACCCTATTTTTATCTGACAGATGTTAAAGAAAATGTGATCGATCCTGTCAGAAGAGCGACGTCCGCACCACTTGTGATCGGAGGCGCAGCTGTCAGTATCATGCCGGAGAGGATCATGGATTTCCTGGGCGTGGATTATGCGGTATGCGGTGAGGGTGAGGAAACTATGGTCCAGTTCGCCCGGCATCTTCAGTCAGATTCTGACATTTCATCGACAGGCGGTCTGTTTTACCGGAATGAGAGTGGAGTAACCGGGAATCCTGTTGAAAGGATAGAGGATCTGGATGGACTGGCCCTGCCCAGGGTCTACAGGTGGGTTGACTGGAAAAGATACGGCCTCAATTATGCTCCATATCCAATTCAGACCAAGCGGGGCTGCGCGCTTAAATGCAGTTATTGCGTTTACAATAGAATAGAGGGGCATCATTACAGATTGAGAGACCCTCAAAAAATTGTCGATGAGATTGAGGATATTGTTGAGAACTGCAAGCCACAGGTTATTGAGTTCACTGATTCAACATTCAACATTCCCCTTGAGCACGCAATGGAGATCTGCAGGGAGATAATCAGAAGGAAAATCAAAGTATCCTTTAATACAATGGGAATCAATCCGGGAGCCGTTACCGAAGAGCTTGTTGCGCTGATGAAGGAAGCCAATTTCATGGAAGTGTCCTGCACACCCGAATCCGGTTCTGAGAGAATGCTTAAGGCTCTGGGAAAGAACTTCACACTGAAGCATGTTGAACAGGCCGCCCGGTTCCTCAGCGAAGCCGGTCTACCCGTTGTCTGGTATTTCCTTTTTGGAGGACCTGGAGAGGATGAGACTACTGTCAGAGAAACCTTCGGTTTTATAGAAGAAAATATCGTAAAACGAGATCTGGTCTTCATAACAAGCGGTATCAGATTACTTCCGGGCTCACCGGTTTACACCTTTGCCAGAGAGATCGGCCAGCTCCCTGATAATACGGATACATTGAGACCTATCTGGTTCCAGCCTGAAGGGATAAATATGGAAACTATGTTATATATGATCAACAGGGAGGTAATAACTCATGGTAACTATATTAACCTTCAGGACAATACGGATAAATCCGTATTGGCAAGAACTCTGAAAAAGGTATATTCATTTCTGGGATTGAAGGAACCGGTATGGGTTAACATTATGCGAAGGGATTTTATTTTCAAAATATCCGGTTATAACAAGTACAGGTTATGGAAACTGGAAGCGGAATACAAAGAATATTCATCGTAGGGATTAAAAATGACATACATAGGCATGAGTCAGGATACTGAATCAGAAAAGGCTGGCAGGGAAGCTGCCGGTGAGGCGAAGAACCAGATCATCGGTAAGGATTCAATTTCCTGGGTGCTGGCATTCTGCGGCGGCCGGCATGAACCGGATAAAGTCCTTTCCGGGATAAGATCTGAGCTGGGCAATGTTGATATCTATGGCGGTTCAGCGGCAGGGATAATCACGAACAGCTCACTTGGATACACCGGTTATGAGTGTGGTCTGGCAGTATTCACCGCTCCTTTCCCGGTACCGGAGGTTGTATTGATCGACAATATGAAGGAAGGCGAGTATGAGGCCGGCAGGAACCTTGGCGCTGGACTCGAAAAAATAACTGAAGAAGGTGATACCGTACTCATATTTTACGATAATGTTCGATCATCACCACCACCGGTACTCTATACAGCGAGCCAGTTAGTAGATGGCCTTTATGCCGGGCTTGGCGGGAAGAATCTGCATATTATCGGTGCGGGTATGGTTGGCGATTTTACATTCTCACCAAGTTTCATATACAGCGGCAGCAGAACAATGAAACATTCAGTTATTGCAGTCGCTCTTCCAAAAACCTTAACTCCCAATACTACTATTATGCATGGTTGCACCCCGGTCAGCTCCTTTCTGGAGATTACTAAAATAAACGGACCTGTCCTCTATGAACTTGATGGTCAACCTGCAACAGATGTTTTCAGCGAGATGCTTGACATAGATCATGCGTCTCTGGGTGATTCGAACATTCCATTTCTGGTTACACTTGGCAGAAAATATGGTGACACATACTCGCCATACAACGAACGTGCTTATGTAAATCGTCTCATTATTAACGTGAATCCTGAGGATGGCTCTGTTACACTTTTTGAAGCGGATTTCCAGCTGGGAACAAAAGTCCAGATCATGTCGCGGGATAATCGGATGATGGCGGAATCAGTAGAGAAGCGGACAACTGAACTGCTCGAAACCATTGACAGGAAAAAAACGGAATTTGCGCTGTATATCGACTGTGCTGGGAGAGCTTCCGGATTCAGCGGTTCTGAAGTTGAGGAGGCCGGCATTGTCAGGAAGATAATAGGGGACAGCATGCCGCTATTGGGTTTTTATTCCGGTGTGGAGATTGCCCCGCTTCTGGGCCGCAGCCGTCCGCTTGACTGGACGGGGGTGCTGACAGTATTCACAAATGAATAAAAAAAAGGATGATATTCAGGCTGAAAGGGATTTCTATTGTCGTCAATGTGACGATATGGGCCAGCAGATCCTGAGATTGCAGCAGGAACTGACTCAGGTTCATAATGATGCAAAGCGTATACACACTACTACTTCCCTTATACTGAAAACATATGAACTGATAAATCATGATGTATCTGTTGAAGATATCGGGAAACGATTTCTCCAGGTAATTCTGAGCACAATGTGGGCTGATCGAGCTATGATCCTTCGATGCGATAAAGAAGCTGGAGCTTTCATCTCACAGTGTTCTCTTGGCCTTCAGCATGATTCCTCACCGATACCCTTGATCAATTCCCCTACACCTGAGTTCCTGTTCGTAAACTCAAATACGGAAACGACCCCTGTGACGGATTCTTTCTGCAGCGCAATTGAATCAGAATATATTCTGTGGTATTTCAACCGTTACGAAGGGGTTGCTATACTGATTGGTAATGACATGGAGGATAGAAAATTCCGTCTTCCTTTCATGGAGAAAGACCGGGACATCGTTGAAAGTTCCCTGAATGTTTTCATTGATATTGTCAGGCGAAAAGAAGCCGAAATGGCATTGCTGGAATCTGAGGGAAGGTATCGCAACCTTGTTCAGTCCTCACCGGAGACCATTTTAGTCTGTTGTGATGAGAGGCTGACCCTTGTTAATAATGCCGGGCTGAAACTCCTTGGAGCGGAAAATTCCGAGGATGTCATCGAACATCCGTTACTGGATTTTATTCATCCGGACGATCACGACATAATGATGAAAATGATTAAGGATATACTGGAGAATAATCATGAGACTCCCCTGACAGAGAGAAGGTTCAAAAGGATCGATGGCACAATGGTGGATGTAGAGATTGTCGCAATTCCCTTTACATTCCAGGACAGGGCAGCAGTTCAGATAGTCGCTCTCGATATTACTGAGCGCAGAAAGATGGAAGAGGAACAGGCTAAAGTTCAGAAGATTGAATCCCTGGGTATTCTTGCCGGTGGAATTGCGCATGATTTCAACAATATTCTGACCGGTATTCTGGGTAATATTGACCTGGCAAGGTCATATTCCGAGCCCGAAAGTGAAGTATATCAGTTTCTTGAAGATGCCTTGAACGCATCAACCAGAGCAAAAGAGCTGACTTATAAGCTGCTAACCTTCTCCAAGGGCGGATCACCTTTGAAGAAATCCACCTCAATAGCTGAAATAATCACTGATTCTGTCAATTTTATCCTCAGCGGTACCAAAATCAAGTATGAATATTCTCAATCTGATGATCTCTGGCCCGTTGAAATAGATGTAGTACAGTTCAGACAGGTAATCGAAAATCTGACTGTCAATGCGCACCAGGCAATGCCGGAAGGTGGTTTCTTCACGATAAAAGCGGAGAATACAGATAAAAAGACAGATCAAGCCTTATCCTTGAATGATAGAAACTATATAAAGCTGACGGTTAAAGACAGTGGAGTTGGCATACCTAAAAAGAACCTTCAAAAGATATTTGATCCGTACTTCACAACAAAAGACAAAGGAAACGGGCTTGGGCTTGCAACTGCCTATTCCATAATCAAGAAACATGAAGGATTGATAAGGGTTGAATCTGTGGTTGGTAGAGGTACGACATTTTTTATCAGTATTCCTGCTTCCGATAAGAAACCTATGGCTGGAACAGTAGATAAGACTGATCTCAGAGCCGGTGAGGGGAAAATTCTGATAATGGACGATGACAAAGCTGTCAGAATGGTCGCTGCTGTGATGTTAACGAGTTCTGGTTTTGAAGCGGTCAGTGCTCAAAATGGACATGAAGCAATTGAACTTTATACCGCTGCTGCGAATTCAGGAAAACCTTTTGATGTGGTTATTCTGGACTTAACCGTACCCGGAGGTATGGGTGGACAGGAGACAATAGAAAAACTTCTGGAGATTGATCCGGATGTTAAGGCAGTTGTTGCAAGCGGATACGCAAAAGATCCGGTATTGGCCAACTATAAGGACTATGGATTTAAGGGTATCATTACCAAACCATTCAATATAAAAGAATTATGTAAGAGCCTTCTTGAAGTAATGAAGATTTGATTCATCAATCCGCAAATCTTATCTCGATCCTGTTTCCAGCCATGCCTGTAACCTCGAAATCTGTCTCTATTTCCGGAGAAGCCAGTTCATCGATCACTTCCTGAGCCCCAATTTCAGATATTACTTCAAGGGTGGCTCTGGAGCCTGTAAAGTCCCGGATGATAACATCCAGAACTCCCCTGAGTCTCAGGAGTAACTCGGATCTGAGCATCTGTATCTTTGTGTAGTTCGCGTTTGACGCCACAATAACAGTTACATTCTCCCTCAGGGTCCAGCCGTCCAGAATGTCCGTCATCAGTTGATTCGCAGTGGTATCCACA
>DAOWJX010000066.1 GCA_030640155.1 Candidatus Aegiribacteria sp.
AGTCTCAGTGAACTGATTGTATGGGCTGAAGAACCCCGCGATATACGCTCCGCCTTCCTCCGGATCGAAACCGTCACGGATATCAAGCACCAGGAAGTAAATCTTTGGATCGCCGTCAATCGCGTCAGGAGGCGGTCCGAAGACATCGATATCCGTTTCGACGATGCCTCCCGGTCCCGAAGGAGTGCTGTCTTCAAGAGCAGCTGCGAATATATCCACATCGTCCTGATCGTAATGATCATCCCACTGTGTATCTTCAACAAAGATATAGGTCAGTTCTCCAACATACCTGCAGGTTGCTGCAGTAAGGTAGAAAACAGGATACTCCGTACTATGATCGATGGACCAGAAATTAATCGTATCACCGATCTCATGCCCCGAATCGGTCTGCAGAGGGCCGGAAGGTCTGAAAGATGGATCATGGCGCCTGTCTATCTCCATAATGCGCGGTACAAGCGGAGTTCCATCAATTCCCCATGCTGGATTCGCGGCAGGCAGCACAATTGCCAGGAGGAGTAAAACCATCAGAATCTGGCTCCAATCGTAAACCTGACAGATGAGAAATCACGTCTTTCAGGAAAATCAAGGGATGTATATATCCCCGGTTCAGTCTCATCAAGAAGGGCGGTATCGATGACACTCACCACCCTGTTCACAAGCGCGAATGCAGCAATGTACATGCTTCGTCTGAACCACTGCTTGCTCTTACTCAGATGATCGGCGAAATCCAGTCTCGAAGCTTCTGATGTCCAGTACCAGCCATCACTACCATACCTGGCGTGGGATTCATAGTAATCTCTCTGTGCATCAGGATCGTCAGGGTAGTAATACCTTGCCAATCTGTGGATATAGTCATTGTATTCAGCGCTGGAGGAAAAATCACCGACATCGTCCATGAACTGACTTGACCTTCCTGATACTGATATTCCAGCTTCTTCCATTGCCAGCCATCTATAATCGTTTCTGTTAAATGTGCCTTCAAGGTATGACAGGCCTGCACCAATCCAGGTCACGGCTTCCACGCCCATGAATACGATACCCCGTGTGGAATGTCCCATATGCATCTGTCCCCATCCGGGAAGCAGAGCAGAGCGAAACATAGCACCCTTTCTGGAGGTTGAAACAGCATCAGCCAGACCGGGAATTACAAGGAGCACTGAAAACAGAATCGCTGCCCTTATTCTCATCAATGCACCACCGCCGCATGAAAGAGAGCATCTATGGAGCCCTCGTCGTTTGATATGTACAGGTTAACAAAATACACGCCAGGTGAAAGGTTTCTCGTATCCCAATTAATTTCCCAGGAAGCTCCTCCCGGGGCCGATCCGGATTCATACCAGACCAGATCGCCACCCATGTTGAATATTCTGATCTCCCAGTTGCTGTCTTTACCGGGATGGAATCTAATGGTCCCATTTCCTGACCTTACCGGGTTTGGATAAACGTAGAATGAACCGTTTTCAAGAACGTTACCGGAAATTGAAACAGGGGGAAGATCATCACCCCACCAGCAGTTCTCTCCGGACATCTGCAAACCTGTGAACCACCCGTCAGGAACGAGAGTACTGTTCCAGCAATAAATAGCTCCGCTTGAGTCGGCAGCCGCTAATCTCCAGTTACCGCTGTCGTCGGGATCCCATAACAATGGCCGGCCAACAGGCCTGTCGCCGACTGACACGGGGAATATCCCTCTCTGATTACCCGCTTCATCGAACGCACAGATTCTGCCGTCATCCATGGAAAGCACTGCGAATCCTTCTCCGCCAATACCTCTTCTATTCCTGCTGTAACCGTATACAAGGCTGTCCTGTTCAAGCAGGACAGGCCAGTCATCGATTGTAGCTCCGGACGCTCCTATCGCGGCAATACCTTCTGTCATGGTAAGAATTATCTCCAGCATGCCGTCAGAATTGATATCACCAAAACAGGGTGAAGACAGCGGAGTGCTTCTGAGTTTCGCGGGGAATCCAGGAAGAACATTACCGGATCTGTCATACGCAAATACATTGTCTCCGCTGACAACAACAACCTCAGTCGAGCCATCTCTGTTAAAATCGGCGGCAATCGGTAAGCCGGTTTCCTCATTCCCCGGCGCGACAGGCCATCCGCTGACCAGTGATCCGTCCACATTCCATAAATAGATTCGGCTGTCTGCCGAAGCGGCGATAATCCCGGGTTCGTCCTCGTCAGCATACATGGCCAGCCCTGTGACAGGGGATGGTGTTCTCACAGGCCATCCATCCATCCGTTCACCGGCAGCATCGAAAAGCAGTACACTATGGTTGTTATCAGCTACGACAACAGCTCCCAGTCTTGAACTGATAAAAGAAGCGACTGCAACTCCGAAGCCCGGCAGAGTAACAGGCCAGCCGGGAGGTTCATTCCATTCCGGATCTCTCAGGTGTATCTCACCGATATCATTGCACACAAGTAGAAGCGGTGTTCCCTCATCTGGTCTGCCGACAACAGGAGGCACGGAGACACCCATACCCATTTGTTCGGGTCCGGAACCATCCGGCAGGTAAGCCCGCGTGTATCCGGAGAACGTGGTTACAACAAGTCTGTCTCCATTTCCGTCAGGATCACTCCAGATTATTGGTCCCCATTTCACAGGGTTATTGTATACAGGCCAGCCGTCACAGACAGTTGATCTTGTAACAGCGACATCCATAACATTGGAAGGACCATCCAGCACCTCGACTGTAACGAATGTCTGTCCGCCCCAGCTGGCGTCGCTCGATGGTTCCGATGAAGGTGAAAAAGTCCAGGCGTAACCACCCTGGAACCAGGGATCGTATTCGCTGCCCTCGTAACCGTAAATATCCGGCAGTGAGTAATCGAAATCCTGTATACCATCGGCCTCTTCGAGATCAACTCCTTTATGATCGGGATCGGTATTAACCATATTGGCGCTCATGTACTCGCCAAGCCGGGTTTCATCAATGTGCCAGATGAGTATTCCGGAACCGGGAAGGCCAAAATCGTATTCTTGAATTCCGCACATGCCGTCACCGTCAGGATCTCGCTGTCTGTTCTCAATAAGAAGATATTCGGAGCTGTTAAGAGGAATACGAAGTATGGAATCACCCTGAGCCAATGAATAGGTTCCATCATCTGTGAATTCGATAACTGGAGCCCATCCGAGATACATCCTGGACCAGGCACTCAGTGATGAAGGCCAGTAACCGCTCATGAGCCATTGTCCATATCCCATGATGTCCCAGCCGCCAACTCCTACATGTCCGGTCATCGTGTCATACAGGTCAGGGAGACCAAGCTGATGAGCAAACTCATGACACATGGTTCCGAGAACCCCAAGACCGAAACCATCCTGAGTTTCCTGTTCCGGAACGATGATTCCTTCTTTTACTTTAACGCCGTCATTCGTAGGAATACCATTGTAGTATATCCCCGCTCCTGGAAGATAATTGATCAGATCCATCAGGGTCAGAAATACCGAACCGATATCACCCGGGCTGTTAAGTAAAATATCGGCTTCCTGACCTGAGCCGGCATGTACCACCATAACAGCGTCATACAGGCTGAAGTCAATATCAGTATCGGAAACTATAACCGCGTCATGAAGAAGCTGGCAGGCTCCCTCAATGAATTTTTCATCGCTTCCATAGTAAATCATCTGATGGGAAAGCTGGTATGCTCCGATATCGGATGCGGGATAGATATCAAAAGAAAGGAGAAGATTCCCCCTGCTTATGCCTTCGTAGTAGTTGCTTATTCTATCGGCAATGCCTGAGAAATAGACACTGTCATGAGGTGGGTCGGCATCCAGATCGAATTTGCCGTTTCCGGATGTCTCTTCTGTAAAATCCTCAAGGAATTCGACTCTGATCATGCATACATACATCGAATCATCAGCAAGTTCAACTTTTCCTGGGCCTGAAATAGCAGGACCTTCTGAAGGCCTTTCGTGAAGAGGAGGCATGGCCCCATGAACAATCGGAGGAGCGGCCGACAATATGCCGGCCACTGTGAAAGACAGAACAAGAAGGAATAGTTTCATTGAAATCCTAGGAGCGTGTCCGATAATGCTCTTCGAGTAGAAGAGCCTCGCAACTGAGATAGAATGTTCGGAGATTTGAGGAGAATACTGGAAGTATTTGACGATAATATCCGGGCATTATAGCCAGCTGTGTGGGTTTTATGCAGAAGTTTCATTGTCGGACACACTCCTAGAATCTTACAGACAATGAGTATTTGGAATTGTACTTACCTGATCCCTGAAGATTCTCCTCAACCGGTATAAAAGCCATGTCGAGCTGGAAACCGCTGTATTGGAGCCCCGCTCCGAAGGTAGGTCCCTGAATCGTGGATATTCCCTCAGTATCATGTATGTAACCCGCCCTCAGAGCGAGCAGATCGTAATACCAGAATTCAGCGCCGGTACCCCATTTGTTTTCCTTGAACTCGGTACCGAATCCATCGTCAACACTTGTCAGAAGTTTACTGTAGTCCGCGGTTACTCGAAGGCGAGTCAGGTGAGAATCAAATGGAATGTATGCGAGTCCGGCTCTGATCGTTCTGGGCAGGGGATTGTTCTCTGTGTTCCCACCGTAGCTTACGTTAGGCCCAAGGTTCGAAAGACAGGCTGCAATGTTCAGCCGTCCGATATTCCCAAGACCCAGATCATCCATAGGAATATGATAGAGAACACCCAGATCCGCTGCGAATGATGTTCCCTTGCCTTCGTCCTTGTAATAAAGGTGATCATATATGAACTTCAACCCCAACCCTACAGAAACACCAGGTGCGACTTCCGTACCGAACGAACCGGTAATAGCAATTCCGTACGAATAGAAAGTTCCCAGTTCAATGCCTTCTGAAGTTGTCTCCAGCTGCTCACCCATGGAC
>DAOWJX010000236.1 GCA_030640155.1 Candidatus Aegiribacteria sp.
AATTCTTTTTGGTAATATAGCGGAGATCATTAATGAAGTACTGTCCCTTCATCGATCCTTTCCCATCGGGAGCCTTGAGGATGTGCTGGAGGCTGACATGAATGCAAGAACTGTTGCGTCTGGGATTGTGAGTAAATTATGCTGAGTATTGTTGCCATAATCTTCGGGCTGGGAGTGATTGTATTCTTTCATGAGATGGGACATTTTCTCATGGCTAAGGCGGTTGGTCTGGATGTTCCAAGATTCTCCATTGGCTTCCCTCCCTTTATTCTCAGGAAGAAACTGGGAGATACTGAATACTGCATCGGCGCTATACCGCTTGGAGGGTATGACAAGGTAAATCTCGGTACTACAGGAGACCCCGTTGAGGGTATATCCTGGTTCAAGCGTTCTCTTGTCGCGCTCGCTGGTCCGTTTGCGAATCTTGTACTTACCGCTGTAATCCTTATACTCATTTTTGGTGTGGTGGGCTGGGATATTTCTATCTCTCCTGCGATAGTGGGAAACTCTGACAATCTTCTCGGACTAGGTGTCGGTGATACTGTGCTTTCAGTTAACGATACTCCTGTGAATGATTATTTTGAAATGCTGAATGAATTGACTGAAGCTTCCGATGGGACTCTTCTCATAGGTTCTGACCTGGGTAGATCAGAAATTCAGTACTCATTACCACCTGATTCAATTCCATTTCATCCACTTGTTCCGGCAGTCATAGGTGAATCCATTGTAGGCTTACCGGCTTATGAATCAGGTATTCGCGCAGGAGACAGCATAACGGCAATCGATGGCAGATCTGTGGCAATATGGTATGACTATCAGGAAATAGTTTCCAGCACCACTGATGAACTGGCAATAACCTTCTGCAGGAACGGGATCAAGGATACGGTCTATGTTACACCTCACGAATACGATGGACAAATAATATCCGGTGTAACTGTTCAATTACCTTCCGAGAGAGTGAAATTGCCACCTGGTGAAGCTTTTGTGGAAGGATTAAAGGCTGCCGGGCGTGGAGCTGTCGGCTTTTGCGCAACACTCATCAAACTGATCAAAAAACCTGCTGAACTCGCAGAGAGTTCGGGAGGACCTATCTATGTTGCGGAGACACTTGGTCAGCAGGCCAGATCGGGACTGCCAAGCTACCTCTGGACAATAGCAAACATCTCACTGGCCATCATGATTTTCAATCTTCTTCCGATCCCGATACTGGATGGAGGACAGATCGTTATCCTTCTCTGTGAAGGTATTAGAGGAAAACCAATCTCCAAAAAACATGTTCAGATCATTCAGCAGACTGGCATGATTCTGATACTGATGATTTTTATCCTTATAATGTTCAAAGATATTTCCCGTCTGGTCACCCGGGTTCGTTAGGAAGCTTCCGTTTCGCGGATACAGCCAGCAGGGGTATAGATTACCGCAATAGCGGTAATAGATGGCAAACTGTCAAGGAATTCCTGACCTATACCCCTGTTACGATTAACATTACTTCTATAGCAGTAATTACCTTTGACATGCAGGTAAGGGTGGTTCCAGAGTAGAGAGAGAGTCAGTAATACAGCTGTACAGATATGCCCAGGCTTCAGGATGAGAATCGCATAGAATAATGAGAGATTGAATCTCATGACTGTCCGGCTTTAATGCATGAAGACTGTCATCGACGGGCAGCATCCAGTGTCGTGCCAGGATTCCTGACCATTCACGTAGTTCCACTAAATTATTCTCGGGGATAGATACATACGAATCAGGCTCATCACAGGCCGCGATGATCAATATTAATGTTAAAAGAAATAGTCCTGTTGCATGCAATATTCTCATATTACTCCTGTTCGATTAGCCACCCTTGCAGTATAGTCGAACAGTAACAATCCGGACAGTATGCAGGAGGTTTCATGAGAAAAGTTGTATTGCTTCTACTAATTATTGTATCTATTTGTATGGCTACAGCATACGGTCGAAATAAAGTACAGACCGGAGAGCACGACTGGTGGGAGATTCGGGCAAGACATTTTACTATCTATTTTCCTCAGGGTGGAGAGGTTCCCGCTGAGACTCTTCTTGTGCATACGGAAAGAGCTTTGCTTGAACTTTCTGAACGCTTCAACTATTTACCCGAAAATAAGATACCAATTATTCTCTACTTATCTCCTGGAGATTTTCGTCAGACGAATATCAATCCATACGACATTCCACAGGGGGTGGGAGGATTTACCGAGTTCTTCAAGGGGCGTGTAGTAGTTCCATTTACTGGATTCTGGTCAGAATTCCGTCATGTGATTGCACATGAACTGAACCATGCATTCATCTTTGATATGATATACAAACGTTCCCTGCGGGAGATAATCATAGCCAGAACACCTCTATGGCTTATGGAAGGACTTGCGGAATTCACATCATCAGGCTGGGATGGTGCAACAGAAGCAGAATTCAGGGACATGGTAATCAATAATCAGATAGTTTCCATCGAAGAGTTGTCAAGAAGGACAGATTACATTGTTTACAGACAAGGTCAGGCAATCTATCACTTCATGTTTGAGCGATATGGAGAGGATGTCTTTCTGGCTTTCGTGTACAACATCAGGAATTCAGAGGGACTGGAGGGAGCGGTTGATGCTGCTCTGGGGATGTCACTTGCCCAGTTCAATGAAAGATTCCAGGAGTGGGCTCGTGAAACCTACCTGTCCGAACTTGCATGCTGTGAAAGTCCTGATGACATTGGTAACCCGATTCGCGAAAACGGAAAAAGAATAATACAGGGTGGTTCGGTTGTTTCATCCGATGGCGGATTGATTGCTGGAGTTGAGTGGCATCACACTGATCTTGCAGTCGCAGTCAGATCAACCTTGACGGGTGAACTTGAGAGCAGACCTTTCATCTCCGGTGGATATTCTGACGTTATGGTATCTCCCATGTACCGGGTATGCAGCTTTTCTCCAACTGCAGACTCGATTGTAATTGCGGTACAGCATATCTCCGGGGATCGGATTATCGTATGCTTTAATGACGAGCAGGAGCAGCTTCCTTTCGAGATGGATCTTATCCGTGATCCTGTCTGGTCACCATGTGGGGAATTCATTGCTTTTGCCGGTATGAATCATGGAGAGCTTGATATCTATGTCTGGAACCTTCTTGAGCACTCCCTGAGTCAGATATCTCATGATTACGTTGGTGAGCGGGATCTATCCTGGAACGGAGACGAGATCCTCTGTGTTGCTGAAGTTGATCCGGAAACAACCATGATCCATGGCCATAGTCTTGATGGGTCTCAAAGAACAGTATTTATTGATTCTTCCGAGATCAGATATCCGATTTCTGTTCCGGATGGTGTACTGTTCATGTCTGACATGAATGGTTATCCCGACCTTTACCTTCTTCATGAATCCTCAGGTGAGGTTGACCGCCTTACAGCACTTTACAGGACAATTGATTCTCCAAGCTGGGCGGGTTCCACTGAGATCCTGACATTTGTGTCAAGCGACTGGAACGGGAATGGTGTATTTCTTGCACACAATATTCTCGAAAGAAGAATAATCTTAAGTGAACCCGGATCAATTGAGGTATCATATGGAACCGAAAGCACGGATATTTCTGAAGATGTATCTTTCCGCATTGAGGAATTCGGAGATTCCGAGAGTGCCATCATACCGGATTCATCGGAAAATGAAGAAACCCGAATAGATGTAACAAACAGGGATATTGAAGATCGAAAGGAGATACCAGCTGTATCAGACGAATTCACTGAGGGTGAATTCGAATGCAGCATTGCTCCTTACTCTCCAAGAATATCAGTTGATTATGCCAGTGCTGTTGCGGCGTATGACTCATACCTCGGACTCGCTGGATACACTCAGATAATATTAAGCGACATACTTGCCCATCACCGGATTATCATCAACATGAACCTGAATGGAGGTAGCCTCAGTGAAATAGATGCTGCCGTCTATTACGGTTACCTTCCACACAGGATGGATCTGGGCTTCGGTCTCTTCCGCGAATCCAATCGTTATCTTTTCCATTTTTCTGATGAACACGAAGAGGGAGTCCGGGATGTTGACTTCGGCGGATTCGGAATTGTGAGTTATCCATTCAGTCCTTCTTTCAGAATAGACGGTTCGTTGAGCTATCGCAGGTTGAGCAGAACCGGTATCTGGAATTCATCAGCAGACCTTGATGAGGATATTATTTCCCTCAACGCCGGAGCGGTAGTTGACAACTCATTATGGGGTAGTGTCGGTCCTCGAATCGGACAAAGGCTTTCTGTTCGCGGGGAGTTCGCTCCTGGAATATCGGGTTCAGCAAGCTACTGCACAATCTTTTTTGATTTCAGGAATTACACCTGGGTATCAGGAAAAGTGACTCTCGTAACAAGATTTGCAGGTGGTACAAGCTGGGGGCCCAACGCGCAAACGTTCTTCCTTGGTGGAGCTATGCCTCACAGATTGCTCTGGGGTGAGGTGGATACGATAAATGAGTTGCTGGGGTTCTACACTAATTATGGAGATATACTCAGGGGATACGATTACGTTTCGATACAGGGACGCCGGTACGCACTGTTTTCTACAGAATTGAGAGTACCTTTCATAAATACTCTTGCTCTGGATGCACCCCTTCCGATAACCTTCAAAAACGGAAGAGGAGTTCTTTTCATCGATCTTGGCTGTGCACTCAATGATATCAGCAGCTTCCATGGTGCTTCCACCGATGGAGGCTATCATCTTGAGGATCTTAAAATGGGAATAGGGATTGGTTACAGGATTAATCTTGGCTATTTTATTCTCAAGCACGACATTGCCTGGAGAACAGATCTCCATGGTATTTCCCGAAAGCCGGAGAACTATATCACTCTTGGAGCGGAGTTTTAGTAATATGGAAAGTGTTTGCTGTCAGGATTCAGATAGATTAATCCAAAGGTATATAATTTATGAGCTTAGACCTGGAGGTGAACCGGTTTGAAAGTGCTTCTTCTTGTATTTTTTCTTGCTGCCCTGGCCTGGGGATGGATCTGTCCCGCTTGCGGAACAGAGAATTCAGGCGAATTCTGCACCCACTGCGATATCCCTGAACCACCGGAGGGTATGGAATTCGTAGAAGCTTCTATTGTTATTATAGATGGAGAGGATGTTGAAGTAGGTCCATTCTTCATCGATTCAAAACCTGTCATCTGCAGAGATGTTTTATCATGGATTTCGAATGAGATTCGTCACCTGCAGGAAGTACACATTTATCTTTCGGGTCAGGAAGAACTCCTGATGCCGGGGGACGCAATGGGCGAAGAGTACACTAATATCGTTTTTATCAGGTACTCTCCCTGGGTAATCTATAAAGATGTACAGGGATCTGTGACCGGCATTACAGTTCAGACAGGCTGCTTTGATATTCCGGCTGCATCATTTACGTGGCAGGCTGCGAACCTCTATCTTCATGACAGAGGCAGCCGTCTTCCAAGCAGAGCTGAACTGACTGTCGCAACGGAATCCGGGATTATTGAAATTGAAGATACGTGGGAAGTACTTAATGCGTACTCCGATTTCATCACCATGACCCTGTCCGGAATCCTTGGTATACCTCCTGCAAATCTTGCTATGTTCTCAGATAATCAGTCCCCTGCTGATCGTGTGATGTGGGAATGGACTCGAGATGCATGGGGTCAAGCTCCGGGCTCGCTTTCCGAATTGGAATCTCCATATGCACTGATCTTCAAGCCGGTTGTTCCCCCCGTTGCTGGAACCGCACTCAGGGGAAGCGGGTATTACAATGTGATATTCCGTGGAGTAGTGCCAATACTGTGAAATGAAAAGGATGAAATCTAACCGAAGGGAAAAAGCATGAAGCTTTTATTAAATTGTCTTGTACTGGTTGTAATTGTTCTCCTGGCTGGTTGTGGCGGTCGTGAGGTAACCAGAACAGATCCGGATATGGTAACAGATCTTAGCGGTTACTGGAACGAAACAGATGCTCATATGGTTGCCGATTCGATCGTTGACCAGTGTCTCGACGGTCGCTGGCTCACTGAATTCGGAACCGGAAATCGTTCCAGAGAAGAACGTGTTCCGCAGCCGGTCGTAGTTGTAGCATCGATTTTCAATGAGACTTCCGAGCACATTAACACAGATCTGTTTATGAACGAAATTGAAAGAGCTATGCTTGAATCCGGAGAAGTACAGATTGCTGCTGGTGGAGCGAGCAGGGGTGAGGTCAGAGCCGAAAGATCAGATCAGAGTATTTTCTCCTCCCCTGAAACTGCAGCAGAATATGGGCGTGAAATTGGTGCAGACTATGTAATGACAGGGAACATCGGTTCAATTGTTGATGAAGAAGATCAGACCAGGAGTATTTATTACCAGGTCAGCATTGAACTGATCGATGTTGAAACCGCACTGAAGGCCTGGATGGGCAGCCTTGAGATAAAGAAAATGATTGAGTGGTAGCAGTTTTCTGCTATCACCCTGAAGCTGTTCTAAATTATGAAGAAATCGATTATTTTCTCAGCCATCATTCTGATGTTTGCCGGATTGTTGAGTATTTCAGGATGTGCTACTGATTACACCCGGGAAATGAAACCGGTAAGAACAGATCTTCGAAACAAAAGACCGGACCTCGCCCTTCAGGAATTCAGAGAAACATTTCAGGACTCTACCGGCAAGAACAGACTGCTTTATCTGATGGAGCTTGGCAATCTTCTCAGACTCTCATGTGAGTACGCTGAAGCAGAGACTGTGCTTCTTCAGGCTGACCGTCTCAGCGATCAGCAGAGGGGTATTGAGCTGGGGCAGGAAGTGGGTGCGTTTCTCACCAGTGATCTTGCTCTTGAATACCGGGGGGCAGATTACGAGAAAGTTTTCATAAATTATTGTCTGGCCGCATCCTATGCCGCTGAGAATAATATGGAGGACGCTCTCGTAGAATGCCGCGCCGTTAATAACAAACTTCGTGTTTTCAATCTTGATTATGAAAGAGGCAACAGGAACAGATATAGTGATGATGCGTTTATCCGTTATTTGATGGGCATCCTCTTTGAGAAATCAGGCGATCTGAATAACGCGCTGATAGCATACAGAAACAGCGCGGCTGTTTATGATTCATCATATGCAGCGGAATACGGTATTCCTGCACCACGGAGAGTCAGGTCAGATATTCTTAGATTATCAAGTGAGCTGGGGATGGAATCGGTATTTCAGAATTATCGGAATGAATGGCCTGAAATCGATGGCTGGCAGGATCAGGGTCCTGATGCATCTCACGGAGAAATTGTCGTGATTCTTGAAGCCGGTCTGATTCCTTCCAGGATAGAGAGGTCATATACCTTTGTCTTTGATGACAGGGTCTACAGACTGGCTCTTCCAGGGATAGCAGCTTTCAAGCAGAATACTCTTTCAGTTGTTCTGTCTTCCGGAAGTCACCAGTCAAACGGTTTTCTTGCTGAGGATCTTGCAGCGATTGCACGCAAGAACCTCGAAGACCAGGCTGGTCGGGACATTGCCCGATCAATTGCACGGCTTGCGATAAAGGCAGGAGTTGCTGAAGCAGGTGAACAGATAGTAGAAGAACTCACCTCTGAAAACAGTACAGCATCAAATATTACGGGACTTCTTTTAAGCATTGCTGGTGCTGTTACTGAACGGGCTGATCTCAGAGCATGGCTGACCCTCCCGAAGCAGATTTA
>DAOWJX010000309.1 GCA_030640155.1 Candidatus Aegiribacteria sp.
CAAAAGGTAATATCTTGTTTTTTACTACTTCTACCTCTTCGTTGACCTCTAAGAGTTCTCCTTTATTTCTATTAACAGTTTCATTAACAACCTCTTGGTCTACAAATACTCTCATAAACGGATAAGAGGAGCTTCTATAATTTACAACATAACCTTGATCATAATATTTCTCATACTCCTCAGCGAATACCTTTAATATTTCTTCCTCTTCATCAGGATGAACATCATATTTTGGTGGCGGAACAAGACCGGCGAGTTCAAGATTTCGCATGAATGTGTCATGAGCATCTGTCCGGCAAAGCTCGGATTCGTCTATTTCCCTTATTTCGAATTTCTCTCCTGAGGTAACTCCCGGAGACTCGCTGCCTGAAGCGATAACAATAACACCATGATTTGCCAGCATGGCGCATGCAGCGGCTTTTGCCATTTCATTCTCTTCCATACCCAGGCTCTCGATAGCTTCAGAGTGAAATACTTCTACTTTCCCTCCTCTATCTTCAATCTCGCTGCCAAGTTCATCAAGAATCGATTCGTTTGAGTCGGCTTCAGTTCTGATCCAGATAATAAGCCCTTTCAATTGTTATCTCCCTTTCTGGCAGCTTCCATAAGGATTTGTGCTATTTCAGGCCTCGTGAATTCGGGTGGTGGCATTTTTCCTTCGATCAGCATCGCTCTGACTTTCTTACCTGAGAGAAATACGTGGTGTTCACTGCCATGATCACATGTTTTCAGGGTTGCCATTCCACCGCATTTCTCGCAGAAGAAAGCGTGTTCGAACTTGAGCGGCACAATTCCTAGCTGATCCTTATCGAATCTGTTAAAAATTATCTGAGCATCGTAAGTTCCGTAGAAGTTGCCTACACCCGCATGATCTCTTCCCACAATAAAATGGCTGCATCCGTAATTCTTCCTCAGAATGGCATGAAATACTGCCTCCCTTGGTCCTGCATACCTCATTGCCGCTGGAAACACGCTCATGGCAACACGTGTTGAAGGATAGTAATCCTTCAGAATCTCTTCGTAGCAGTGCATTCTGACATCAGCAGGAATGTCTCCAGCTTGAGTCTCACCGACAAGCGGATGAAGGAGAAGACCGTCAACTATTTCCATAGCGCATTTCTGGATATACTCGTGAGCGCGGTGTATAGGATTCCTTGTCTGGAATGCGACTACCGTGTTCCAGCCCCTTGCGCGGAAAAGAACCCTGGTTTCTTTAGGATCCAGTCTGTACTTCTGAAAGCTCTCGGATTCTCTCCGTCTGATAGAACGTACTTTGCCGCCTATATAGGTTCCTGAAAGGCTATTCAGATATGCTACTCCGGGATGTGAATCATCGGTGGTTTTCAGGGTTTTCTCGGCTTCAGCAGCAAGATCTGCCTCAAACACATCCTCTATCTCCATATCGCCCCAGATCAGCCCATCTTCGTCCCTGAGCCCGACATGATCACCTTTCGACACTTCAGGATCATCCGGTTTTCCGGAGAAAACAACGGGAAGAGACCATACAGGTCCGGACGAAAGATGCATAAGATCGACGACAGACATATAGTCATCCATGCACATGAATCCCTCAAGAGGGCTCATGGCTCCGTTCCCTATCATCTCAAGATCGTTCTTTTCTCTGGAGTTCAACGTGAGGAGGATTCCTTTCTCAATCTGGCGGATGATCTCCTCTGCCTTTTTTTCTTCATATTGCCTGTCTGTCAGTCTTCCACCGTGTGGAGATACAAGCATCTTTTCCGCCTTTCATTCCACGTTCGATGAATAAAGTTGATTGAACATGAAAAAGCAATAAGAGATTCACAAGAAAATGCATGTCATGGATTTAATTATCCATAAACATGCCTGCAAGTTAGAAGAAATATATCTCAGTGTAACATTTCATGCTACCTCAATTGTATGTTGCATGACTGGTCAGGAGATGTAAACTTATCTATTGTTGAAAATAATGGAAAGGAATCGAATATGACTAATGTTCCAATAAAGGTTGATAATCTGGAGAAAACTTTCAGGAAAACGCTTGGATTCTCCAGTTTTAAGGCTGTTGATTCATTAAGCTTCCAGGTTAATAAGGGAGAAATCCTTGGATTTCTGGGCCCTAACGGAGCAGGGAAGACAACAACTATCAAGTGTATTCTCGGATTACTCAAACCCACCTCCGGAAATGTACTGCTCTGGAATGATCTTCCCGCATCGAATAACGTAAGGACAAGAATCGGTTACGTTCCGGAAAACCCGGATTACGAAGATATTTTTACACCTCTTGAATTCATGACGATGTTCTCCTCAATGCGCAAACTTGATATTTCGAAAGACCAGATGGTATCCATACTCGGAAGAGTTGGACTTGAAGCATGGGTGAAAGTCCGAATCAGTAATTTCTCAAAGGGCATGAAACAGCGCATGAGCCTTGCTCTCGCTCTTCAGTCTCAACCAGAACTCCTTATCATGGATGAACCTACCGGCGGTCTTGATCCTGCGGCAAGGAAGGAATTTCGCGATGTCATACTTGAAGAGAACAGCCGGGGAGCAACAATATTTCTCTCTTCACATCTGCTTTCCGAAGTTGAGACTATCTGTGATCGAGCTGTAATACTGGCCAATGGGAAAAAAGTGACAGAAGGTAATCTTGATGATCTGCTGCGAACAGAGGATCTGTTCAGCATTTCATTCACAGTACCCGGCACGGAATCTGATGTACTTGAGAAAAAAGAGGTCATAGCTGCCGATTTACAGAAAACGATAGACGAACTGAGGCAGAACGGGCAAAACATTCTGGAAATAAAACCGGTATACAGAAGTCTCGAGGAAGTCTTCCTCTCCGCTACCAGGGGAGGTAAATTGTGAAACCGGTGATGACCTTTGCTCTTATGACTCTCAGAAATCTCCTGCGCAGAAGGACAATCTGGGGCATCAGTATTGTAATCCTGCTTGCCTTATTCGGTATAGGACAGATTCCGGGATATGGTATTTCAAATGAAGGCAGATTCATTCTTGATTTTGGTTTCTTTGGTCTTGAAATAGGTGCTCTTCTGCTTGCCATCGGGCTTGCAGCAAATATCTATCCGAGAGACAAGGAGCAGAAAACAGTAATGCCCCTTATCGCCGTGCCTCTGTCACGAGGACAGTATCTGATGGGACGGTTTATCGGCGCTGCGATGGTGCAGGCTGCCGCAATGCTTGTCGGCTGCATCGGACTGATGGTAATACTCCTTTTAAACGGGCTTAACATTCCAGCGGATCTCTTCCCTGCAACCTGTCTTCTTCTGGTGGAAGGATGGTTCCTTCTTGCCGTCGTGTTCTTTTTCAGTTTCTGGACCTCTCCCCCGCTGAATGCGCCATTAACAGTTCTACTGTTCATATTGTCACAGATGTCTGTTTCCGGATTTATCAGTATCCTTCCCGGGGCACAGGGGTTTATGCGTTTTCTCAGGCTTCTGCTGCCCCATATGGATGTCTTTCATATTAAAGATCCGATTGCCCATGGAGTGGGTATACCTTTCGTCTACTTCCTTCTTGCTACGCTTTACGGACTGGCTTACATGGCGTTCATGCTTTCTCTCGCGCTTGCGGTGTTCAGGAGCAGGGATCTGAAATGAAGTATTTGAAGCTGATAATACTGCTTACACTGATTTCTCTAACAGGATGCAGGATAGACTACGATATAGAAGAAGTCGCTCCGCCAGAACATCTCGGTGAAACACATGAGCACGATCATACTCAGACAGGAATAGAAGATCATCAAGATCACGTTCCGGATGATGCTGAAGTATGTCCCGTATGTGGTGAAATTCATGATCAGGAACATGTGCGCGAACACGACAGCACCGGAATATCAGGCAGCGACAGACATGTGCACGAAGCAGGGGTTAGAAACCACGGAACAGGGTGGTTCTTCAATCAGCCATGGGCAGCAAGATTCATCTGGAATAAGATGATAAGGGATTCAGTCATTCTCCTTTTTCTGGCAGCTATTGTCCTGCTGGTATCCCTGTACCGATTAAGGAAAAAACGTTGAAAGGGAGAATCGTACCGTTTGTCGCAGCAGCCATATTTCTGACTGTTGCCGTTTACTCAGGAAGACTTGCCAGTCAGGCTGCTTCGTCTGATAACACCGCTACAGAAGCTGTATCGAAAGGTTTAGGGCAGATTGGAAGTTTCCTTGCCGACATTCTCTGGCTGCAGCTCGACCAGTATCATCACATCTGGATGTATCAGGGAAACGAATGGGTCACCGCGACAGACTATCTGCCTCAGCTGTGGCTTATTACCAAGCTTGATCCGACCTTCGCGGAAGCCTATATCGACGGCGGCTATCAACTCGCAGTTAATCTTGACGAAATAGATGAAGGAATCAGGCTTCTTCAGGAAGGTGTAAGGCAATGCCCGGAGAATGAGCGCATACTATGGGAATATGCTGTAGTTCTCTGGGAAGTAGATTATTACAGTCCGAGAGAAACGGAAGAAGCCACATGGCAGTATCTAAGAACAGTACGAGATAAACGCGGCCTCATTGAGGAACCATGGAATGAAGGAAACGCTTATTTTCTGCTTGAAAAAACATTTGAACAGGACACTCTAAGACGAAACAACCTTGAGATATCCAGACGTTATTCCAACAGGTGCAGCTTTATCAGACAGGTGCGAAGAGAAGGTTTCTGGAACACTGAGGGCTGATTTCCCTTCAAGATATCACTTCTTCTGCTTATACTTACGCTGCATATCTTAGTGATTCTCCGTCTATATAAGTAGAAACCGGAATATCAGAATCTGTGCAATTATTGTTGTGCCTGAAGCGAGATGAAGAATGAGTAACGATCATCACAATTGGGAGCCTTTGTCTATTCAGGAGGTTGCTGAGCTCCTATCCGGACTATCCGTGCCCTGGTGGATTGCCGGAGGTCATGCAATTGACCTTTTCGTAGGCCACGAGACGAGATCACACGGTGATATGGATGTTCTCATTCGTCGCGATGACCAACTTGAGGTCCAGAGATACTTATCGGACTGGGATCTGCACAAGACTCAACAACCAGGTCTAAAACCGTGGCCCATCGGTGAATTCCAGGATCGCCCGTTCGATGACATCTGGTGTCGCCGAAATGAGGGCTCTCCATGGCAACTCCAGCTTATGCTCCTCGATACCGATGGTGATCAATGGGTCTTCAAGCGCGACCCGACAATCCGTGGAAGCATCGATAGTTTTGGGAGGCGAGCGTCCATTGGTGTATTTTACATTGCCCCTGAAATTCAGTTGCTGTACAAGGCCAGGCTGGAGACGCTCGAGAAAGATGAAGCCGACTTCCAGACTGCCGTTCCCCTGATGGGTGAATCGGCATGCACATGGATGCTTGAGTGTCTTGAGAAGCGATTCCCGGGCGGACATACCTGGATTAATCAACTCAAGAATAGACAGGCACATACAAGCCGTTGAGGCGGCGGGTGACACTGCGCCTCATGGAAACGGTTACACAGTACACACACATTGGGAACATCTGGAGGTAATAATAAATTCGAAAACGTATTTCATGATTCTGCTGGCGGTGATGTCGTTACTGGCAATTATCGAAGGCTGCGGTAATGACGCCTCTGAAGGGGCAAATAGCGTTGAAGCGCCCCTCGTTGACGGATTGTACTTCAAGTACGATGTAACCAGTTATTCCGGTGAATCAACAACCCGGGGGCATCAAACCTACACAGTGAAATCCGCAGGCTCCAGAAATTTCACAGTAACCATGGAAAACTACACGCATATGCCAGACGGCAGTCAGCTTCTTGTTATGGACATAGTATTCATAGTGGACGAAAACGGAATTGTGAAGGAATGCGAATATAGGAGCTTCGAGGACGGTTATTGCCCCTTCTGGTTACCAGTCAGCAGTCTTGAGGTAGGCGAATATCTCCGGGACGCTGGAATGAAGGTCTTTGAAGAGACTACCTGGATGGGATGGGAGACATACAGGATAAGCGACGCACCAAACAGCATAAATTTCTACTATGAACTGGATCAGGGTTTCTTAGTAGGAACCGATGGCACCGGTCTCAGGCAGGATCTAACACTTATTGAAAACAATGCCGGCATACCCACATCCTATTGAGCGTAGACCCTTATCTCTTATTGATATGAAAAGGATGACAGAAGGATTAACACTGACATAAAAAGCTGGCGCTTCTGGTGCAGGTTATTCTGATCGTTAACCGATAAACGAAAGACACTAATGCCGATTATCCTGGATACTTATTCTGAATTCCTTTCCTACTGGGAGAAATACAAAAACATTCCAATCCGGGAGCAGGTTGAGGGCTGGGCCTGCGAATACATGGGGATGTGGCCTGATCTGCTGGAGAAACAGCAGGAAAGCTATAGCGACATATCAGAAGACTGGCGCAACATCGCTGAGGAGAGGGTATTCCCTTTTTTGCACGGTCGCCTGAATTCCATGCAGGAAGCGCATGCCAACCTTATCGAGCTGATCAAACCACTGCACAATCTTGCGATGGAGAAATTCAAGATCAATGAATTCGATGTTCTTTATGTTATTTATGTGGGCATTGGATGCGGGGCCGGATGGCTTACAGGACTGCGTAATTCACAGGCTATTCTATTTGGTCTTGAGATGATTGCCGAGTGCAGGTGGGCAGGATCTGATTCGCTGAAAGGCTTAATAGCACATGAAATAGGTCATGCAATACATGGGAGGCTCAGACAGGATCCGGAACTGAATCAGGAGAAAGGACCCTGGTGGCAGCTTTACACAGAAGGGTACGCTCAACGTTGCGAGCACATCATAATGGGTCGAAACATCTGGCACGAGGGATCCGGTCTTAATACTTCTGACTGGCTTGAATGGTGTACAGAGAATAAGAGCATGCTTGCTGAGAGGTTCCTTCAGTTAGTTGAAGAGGAAGCTGATGTACGTCCATTTTTCGGCTCGTGGTACGATATACAGGGTTACAGGCAATGCGGATATTACTTAGGGCATGAAGTGATATTGGACCTGGAACAAGGATGTGATATAAGGAAGCTGGCCGTACTAGAAGATGTCAAGCTTGCTATGAAATCTGTACTGGAGTCATATATCAGTAACGGTTGAACATATGCAGCAGTTCATCCGTAAGTCCGTTTCAAATGAAGTTAACGGATAGTATCATGGCCTTCGTACTCCTTGTCCCTCCTGCTTTTCCTGCAGATAGCAACTGCGGTTGAGTCATTCTC
>DAOWJX010000124.1 GCA_030640155.1 Candidatus Aegiribacteria sp.
GATTAGCGCTGGGAAAAGTGGATATGGATTTTCTGACTGAGGAACCAGCCACAGGATGGACACAGGTTTTTGTACTCCTTGAACTGGAGAAAAGGTACGCCGCACAGGGTGAAACTGACAAAGCAATCCTTACCGGAATGGAAATCGATCGGCTCTTTCCGGATGCACATAATCGATATGGTCAACCTTCTGTGGAAGCTCAGGAGGACGGATTTGTAGCTCTTGTACTGCCAGTTACAGGAAGTGGATCCATATATGCTGAACGCGTTTCCTCAGGTGTATGTCTTGCCTTTCTGAGAACTTCAGATCTTTTCAGATCAGCACCAAGGCTGATAACGTTCGACTTTACCGGTGACAGTACTGACCTTGTCAGCATCGTCAACTCGCTTGGCAGTAATCCGGCATGCCTGGCACTTATTGGCCCTCTAACAAGCAGAAACGCCGAAATAGCAGCTCCCAATGCACAGAGGTGGAACCTGCCAATGATCACTCCCACAGCAACATCTTCTATCCTTGATCATTATGGCAGTTACGTACACAGACTCGTTGTTTCTCAGGGCAACGACGCAGCAGCCGTAGCTGAATATGCTGTCCGGAATGCAGGGTGCTCGAGATTTGCCATTATTCATGTCTATACATCGGAATCAGTGGCCAATGCGGAACAATTCAAGTCCATTGTGGAAGAACTTGGTGGAGAGATTGTAGCGATGGAGGGATATGAGGCCGGCGCTACAGATTACAGAGATCAGATAAATGCGATAAAATATCTGAATCCGGATGGCGTATTCCTTCCGGTGGAAGCGTGGGACGCAATTCAACTTGCTCCACAACTCAGGTTCTATCGGGTTGATACCCAGCTTTTCGGAACATCCGGCTGGGATGATGAGATACTGGTGGAGCAGGGTGGTGAATACGTTGAGGGAGCTGTGTTCCCTATTTCATTCGGATCGGGATCCATGAATCCGGCAACAGCACGGTTCTCCTATTTCTTTGAGCGGGAATATGATTCTCTGCCGACCATGCTGTCAGCTCAGGGGTATGATACCGCCATGATCATAATGGGCGCCTGGGAAGGCGGAGTTCCCACCAGATCCTCCCTGGAGAATCACCTGGAAAATCTCAATGTCTATTTTGGAGCTACAGGTATGTGCACACTGGGAAGCGCGTCAATTCCCCGTTCCGCGTTTCCACTCGTTAAAGTAATTGACGGAGAAATCGTAAGCATTGAGTAATCCGTCTGGCAAACACTGGGGTATAGATATTGGTGGTACTACAACCATTCTTGGATACCTTGTCATTGATGCCTTCAAGACTATTTCCACGATTCAGACTATTCCATCTGAAGGACCTGAAAAACTGCTAACACGAATCAGGCGGACAATCTCGAACATCGATGACTCTCCACGATCAATCGGCGCAGGCATTGCGGGTTTGGTCGATAGAAAGAACGGTATTCTCATTCGTTCACCGAATCTTATAAACTGGGTTCGGTTTCCCCTTCAGGAAAAGCTCATTAATATGTTCAGATGTCCGGTGGTCATAGACAATGATTGCAATACATTCGCAATTCGAGCCATTGATTCCGGAGAAATCCCATCCGATGGACTCTCGCTGCTCATAACGCTGGGTACTGGAATAGGTGGAACAATTATTCACAATGGTACTATCCTTTACGGTACAGGTCATGCTGGAGAATTCGGTCACATGACAGTTAATGTTTCCGGGGAATCATGCCCATGTGGATCGCGCGGATGCTGGGAAAGATATGCTGCCGCTGAGGCTCTTGTCCGGTATTTCAAGCTGACTGGAAGTGATTCGAAAAATACGGATCCAAGGAAAATCGCTCAGCTTGCCAAGACCGGTAATGAAAATGCCCTGAAAGCATTCGAAGAATTCGGTGAATGGGTGGGCGTCGGTCTCGCTAATCTTTCCCACTGTCTCAGTCCTTCGGGGATTTATCTTGCGGGAGGTCTTGTGAACACATTCAGTCTCTTTATTGAACATGCCAGGCGCGAATTCAACCGGAGATGTCCATATGAATGGAACGTTTCCGCACTGTCCTCCTGCTCCGATGCCGGAGCAGAAGGTGCCGCGATTATGGGAAGAGCATTATCTCAATGATCAATTTTCTCGTTCTGATACTTCTTGTCACTTCTGACCCAAGGGGAACCGAGGAAAACAGTGCTGACTCTACAATTTCACTCACCAGGCTTGAAACGATCGTATATTCAGCTGATTCCCTTGTATTCTATCCGAATACGGGAGACCTTCTCCTGATAGGTTCCACAACGCTTGATTACAGAGATATGACACTTCAATCCGATACGGTAATGTACTTCGCTGAAGAGGAACTCATAACAGCAAGCGGTGCTACAGAACTTTTCGACAGGGGCGAATCTATTACTGGTGATGGTCTGACCTACAGCCTTCCATCCAGAAAAGGAAGGATTACAAGCGCTGCTTCACAGTATGAGTTCGGTTTCTATCACGGTGAATCAATCACAAGGGTCGGTCCTAACGAATTCAACATTACAGATGCAAGGTTCACAACCTGTGATGAGGATTCGAGTCACTTTTTCTTCTACTGTCCCTTGATGAAGGTGTTTCCGGATGATAAGGCTGTTGCCAGACCGGTTTATCTTTATGTGGATGATACTCCAATTTTCTATTTCCCTTTCTGGGTCTTCCCTATCCGACGTGGAAGGCATTCCGGCTTTACGACACCGAAATTCGGTCAGACAACCAGAGACGGAAGATTCCTGAGAGAACTGGGATACTATTTCGCTTTTTCTGACTACGCTGATCTGTGGATCCATGGAGATATCATGGAGAAGACACGGTTTGTGATTGCTGCTGATGAACGACACAGAATCAGATATCTGTGTTACGGTAATCTTAAAACAGAATGGAGGAGGGAATTCGAAACCAGGAGGGATAGATGGATGGTCTTCGGTCAGCACCTCCATGATTTTCCGGACGGAACTTCGGTTCGTCTTCAGGGGGAGTTTCTCAGCGATAAGTCCTATCTGGAAGAGACTCAGCAATCTCCAGAAGACAGAATGACCGGGGAGTTACGCTCCTGGATCAGCATAAACAAATACTTCGGCAGATTGAGTTTCCAGGCAGTTCTTGACAGAACAAGTTATCTTAATCTCGATCCTGATTCAATCCCCGATGAAGTGGAATCATTACAGGAGCTTCCTGACATTCGCTTTTCCCTTCCCTCCGCTCCCCTTTTCAATACTCCAACTGATCCTCTCCTCATCCGACCCTGGCATTCCATTTACTGGAATATGAGCGGTCATTACCTCTCCAGAGATAAAAGACTGGAAGATTCCAGAGCTACAAATTCAGCTATGAAAATTACTTCCGGACTCACAGGCTCAAGCAGATTGTGGGGATGGCTTTCCTTTGCTCCATCTTTGAGAGCGACAGGGACAGTATATGACAGAGACAGACAGGATAATAATCTACCATGGTGGCTGCATGGGTCGGCTAATTTATCTCTTTCAACTGATATCTATGGTATTTTCAGCACAGATCTTTTCGGCATTGAAGCTTTCAGACATACGATTACTCCAGGTGTTTCCCTGCAGTGGGCACCTGACAGGTTTATCAATGATGAGGGTGTCGTTGAAGCTGATTCTGCCGGAGAAGAATACTATTTATTCTCCGATTTCGGACTTCCTTCCGGAAGGCGGACAGTCTCCTTCAATCTCCAGAACAGGCTAGAAGGAAAGCGACGGGAGAATAACAGAATATCCCGATTTGAGATCGCGTCACTCACATTCTCCACTTCTGCGAATCTTGACGACAAAGAAACACCCTTCTCTCCTTTGATCGCATCGCTTGAACTCTCACCATTCTCGAATTTCAGTGTAAGGGGAGACGGAAGTTGGGATCTCTATGAGAACGAGCTTTCCAATATGTCAGTTTCCTCAAGTTTAAGACTTTCAGGATACGACTGTACTCTTCTTCCTGACTCAGGGAGGGTTGCAAGAGGTCTTCCCTTGAGACTGAACCTCTCACATTATTACCGGTACGGGTTACATGGAGAAGATGACATCAGCAAGCTTCGTGTTTCCGCATCACTGGATCTGACTCCCGGTTGGTCACTGGAATACAGCGCGTATTACGACATGTCAGGAGAGAGTTTCATAAATCAGAGTTATACCTTAAGGAGAAACCTTCATTGCTGGGAGGCTGTCTTTGTAAGGCATATATCAGATGTAGACAGCGGATTCTATTTCCGAATCAACATAATTGATGTACCTGACATAAAAATTGAACAGCATGTAAGCAATTTCTGATATATTCATGTTTTCGTATATAATTCATTATAACGTGTGCATTATAAAACTCATTTACCTATCGTAGCGTTCAGCGATCACCGATATAGCTTCATATTTGATCAGATTTAAATAATTATCAGGGGTTGACATTGAGTTTTCCGCCTTCTAGCTTTATGTAACAGCAACAGGGAGGGGGTGAACAAGTGACTAAAAAAGATCTCGTTGCACATGTAGCCGATAACGCGTGCATAACCAAGAAACAGGCAGGTGTTGCCGTAGATGCAATTCTTGATGGAATCAAGGATGCGCTCGGTAGTGGGCAGAAGGTTAGCCTTGTCGGTTTCGGAACTTTTTCCGTGAAACATCGTGAGCAAAGAACCGGTGTAAACCCGGCAAACGGTCAGAAGATGACTTATCCTGCAAAAGACGTA
>DAOWJX010000267.1 GCA_030640155.1 Candidatus Aegiribacteria sp.
ATAGTGAAAGCAACATTATGCTCACGCATATGTGCTCTAAGCTCAGTCATGCCCTCTACACTAATTCCGGTAAAATCAGCAAAGACAATTGAACCCGCCCCGTCAAGACCCTCGACCAGGGAGGCTACGACCTTTTCCTTTTGCTCTCTGGAAATAGCCATTATATCATCACCGCCTATCGAATAAGGGTTCTAAGATCGCTAACATCGATCTTAATACCCGGTCCCATCGTGGAAGAGATCGAAACATTTTTCATGTATCTTCCTTTCACGGCCGATGGTCTTAGTTGAGAGACCTTCTCGAAAAATGACAATGCGTTTTCTATGAGAGCTTTTTCCTCAAAACTGGCTTTGCCTATCGGAACATGGATGTTGCCTGTTTTATCCACCCTGAAACTGATTTTGCCTGCCTTGGCCTCCTGCACTGCTTTTGCTACTTCCGCAGTGATTGTTCCAGTTTTGGGATTCGGCATCAGCCCTCTGGGTCCGAGAACCCGTCCGAGCTTTCCGACTATTCTCATCATGTCGGGACTGGCAATCACGACATCGAAATCAAGCCATCCTTCTTGAATTCTGGTGGCGATATCCTCATCTCCAACGAAGTCCGCTCCTGCTTCCTTTGCCTCGTCAGCTTTATCTCCAGTTGTAAAAACAACAACCCTGACGGTTTTACCGGTACCATTCGGGAGAATACATGTTCCACGGACCATCTGATCAGCGTGCTTAGGGTTCACGTTAAGGGAAATCGCCATCTCGATCGTTTCATCGAAACCCGCTGACGCAAGTTTCTTAACGAACATGCAGCTTTCCTCAAGTGAATACAGCTTCTGTGAATCGATGGCCTCTCTTGCGAGGCGGAATCTGTTACTCATTTTTGCCATATCAGTCCACCACCGTAAGACCAATGCTCCGCGCGGTGCCTGCGATCATCGATATCGCGGCCTCCTCTGAAGCGGCATTCAGGTCTTTCTCCTTTATTTTCGCTATCTCGCGGCATTGCTTCACAGTAACGGTGCCGACTTTTTCCCTGTTGGACTCCGGAGAGCCCTTTGCAAGCCCTGCTGCTCTTTTCAGCAACACGGCTGCTGGTGGGGATTTCAGAATAAAGGTAAAGCTCCTATCTTTAAAGATACTGATGACCGCAGGAATAATAAGTCCTTCGCTCCCCCGGGTTCGAGCATTGAAGTCCTTACAGAAACCGGCAAGATTAATCCCGTACTGTCCCAGCGCGGGACCGACGGGTGGAGCCGGTGTTGCCTGCCCTGCGGGCAGTTGAAGCTTCACCACACCCAAGATCTTCTTGGCCATGGGAACTCCTTCCTTCGCCGTCGCTACCTCCCCATACTGGTAGTGATGGCTTAGTTACAGAGACGGACCAATTCCGTCTCAATAATTGTCCGGTTAAATTCTCAGACCGGACGTACCTGTGAGAAATCTATCTCCACTGGAGCCTTACGGCCGAAGATCGTGAAGATCACTCTCACGCGACCACGTTCGGGATTGATGGATTCCACAACCCCGGTAAAATTGTTAAATGGGCCTTCGGTCACTCTGACTGTCTGTCCTACAGAATAGGGCACCCTTATAACTCTCGTCCTGTCTGAACCTTCAGCCTGCCCTTTTAGGCGACTGATTTCTTCATCCGAAAGAGGCTGTGGATAGCCCTGATTCATTGGAGGAAAACCACTGACATTACTCATGGCTCGAATGTCCATGATCATTTCCGGATTCAGCTCAAGCTGAACAAAGACATAGCCCGGATAAAGTTTCTTCTGTCTTGTGGATTTACTTCCCCTGCGGGTGTTCGAAACCTCCTGCGTGGGTATAAGTACTTCTCCAACCTTATCAGGATATTTACGGCTCAGTTGAATGTCCAGAAATCTCTTCACCCTCTTTTCGTATCCTGAGAAGGAATGAACAACGTACCAGTTCAAGTTGTCATTGCTCTTCTCATCAGCCTGGTCTTCTTCCAGTCCGGGTGTTTCCTGTCCGTTGGTCTCTTCATCAGTCATTTTTTTTATCCTTTAACTGCAGCTGTCAGCTACAATCCAGGAGCCTGTCCAACAATGAAACATTGGCATAAAACCCGCATATTATCGTCAAATACATCCAGTATTCTCCTCAAATCTCCGAGCATTCTATCTCAGCTGTGAGGATATTCTGCTCAATGTACATTGTCGTACACACTCCTAGTGAATCAGTCTAATAAGCCCGTTTATCAGGATGGCGGAAGCCTGATCGGCAGCAAAAATCCATACGGATGTTATCGCTACCGCGAAAATGACAACCCAGGTTGACGCGATGACCTCATCTTTTGTAGGCCAGGCTACTTTTATCAGCTCTGCTTTAACCTCGCCAAGAAACCTGAAAACACCTTTTACAGTCCGTACAATCAGGTTGCCGTCACTGGATTTGCTTTTAGCCATGCTTAGTCCTCGTTTTCCTCTAAAATCTGGTTCTGGCTGACAATCTGGCAGGGCCGGAAGGACTTGAACCCTCAACCGCCGGATTTGGAGACCGGTGCACTACCAATTGTGCTACGGCCCTGCAGATTCTTCACATAAATACTTCAATTCCCTGCAGAAGAATCCTGAATCAGCTCAACGGAAAATTCTACCAGAATTCTTCAGTATATCTATTTCGTTTCCCGGTGAAGAGTATGCTTACTGCAGAACCTGCAGTACTTCTTAAGTTCCATTCTGTCGGGATTTGTCCGTCGATTCTTTGTTGAAGTGTAGTTACGGCGTCTGCATTCCTGACAGGCAAGTGTCACTATTACCCTCACAGTTAACCAGCCTACTCCCCGATTCTGTCAACCACTCCGTGCCCGACGGTACGTCCACCTTCACGGATAGCGAAGCGGAGTCCTTCTTCCAGGGCAATGGGAGTGATAAGTGTTATTTGTACTTCATCAATATTGTCTCCGGGAAGAGCCATTTCGCGGCCTTCAGGAAGCTTAATCTCTCCGGTCACATCGGTTGTACGGAAGTAGAACTGCGGACGGTATCCGCTTACAAAGTGCTTCTTTCTTCCGCCTTCCTTCGTGCTGAGGATAATGATATTGGCGAAGAATTCGGTATGAGGTTTAACAGAACCCGGTTTTGCCAGCACCATTCCTCTTTCGAGCTGATCCTTCTTGATTCCACGAAGAAGAAGCCCGACATTGTCTCCAGCCTGACCCTCATCAAGGATCTTCCGGAACATCTCTACACCCGTGCAGGTTGTTTCGATTGTCTCATGAATACCAACACGTTCAACCTTATCACCAGTGTGAATAATTCCACGTTCTATACGACCGGTTCCAACGGTACCACGGCCTTCAATGGAGAACACATCCTCAACCGGCATAAGGAAAGGCTTTTCAGTATCACGCTCGGGTGTGGGAATCCACTCATCTACTGCTTCCATAAGCTCATAGACGCATTTTGCATCTTCATCATCCGGCAGGCCGCTTGAGTTGAGAGCCTTCAGAGCGCTTCCTCTTATTATAGGTGATTCAGTGTCAAATCCGTATTTCTCAAGGAGTTCGCCGACTTCCATTTCAATAAATTCTAGAAGCTCGTCATCGTCGACCATATCAACTTTGTTAAGAAATATGACCATCCTTGGAACATTAACCTGACGAGCAAGAAGGACATGCTCCTTTGTCTGTTCCATAACACCATCGTTTGCAGCTATGACAAGAACTGCACCATCCATCTGAGCAGCACCGGTAATCATGTTCTTGATGTAGTCAGCATGACCTGGGCAGTCAACGTGAGCGTAATGTCTATTCGCAGTTTCGTATTCCTGGTGAGAAGTAGCAATGGTGATACCACGTTTCTTCTCCTCGGGAGCGTTGTCGATCATGTCAAATTCTATGTAACTGACATTATCAAACTGTGTTGCGAGACATTTTGTTATCGCTGCAGTCAGCGTGGTTTTGCCATGGTCAATATGACCGATTGTGCCAACATTAACGTGAGGTTTAGTCCTTTTAAACTTCTCCTTGGCCATGATTTCTCCCTTTCTTTCTCATCCTTCGTTACCCGGATGATCTGCTGAATTCCTGTTCATTATTCAGCTGCTTTTTCGACTACTAATACCAATATGGAGCCCACGAGCGGGATTGAACCGCTGACCTCGTCCTTACCAAGGACGCGCTCTACCGACTGAGCTACGTGGGCTCGGCAGCATCCAGACGGATATTCCCGCATCATTCCTTTTCACTCCTGCTTCCTGTCTGGAGC
>DAOWJX010000316.1 GCA_030640155.1 Candidatus Aegiribacteria sp.
AAGCTCGTAACCGTGCGATTCTCCGGCATGAAGCAATAGAAGAAGGCATGGTTCTAGAAACCTTCCGATTCTTCGTCTGCGTCCATACTGTGCTCCATATCCCCTTCGGCCTCTTCGCAGCATACTGTTCCTTTCATCTATGTGCAAATAGCACCTAGATGATAATAACAGATAATTGGATGTCAAGTTCCCTTTCAGGGATTATTTGTAAGCATGTTTTACCAGGTTGCTTAACGAAATGGTGTAGAACCGCTTGCAGACAAGGCATACGAATGAGACTTCGCGGGCGAAAGATTACATACTTCAAGGAGGGCCGATTGAGCATAACGCAGTATCCGAGTGTCTTATGCTCCGTTGCAGTAGTAACTCTGGTGAGATATACGTACTGGATTGATTTTGTAAAATACGGCTATCATTATATTCGAAAGCGATATTCTGATCCTGTTAATCTCTGGAGAATATGAACTGATCGCTGATGAGGAGATGAAGAAGATCAAACGTCCATCACTTAAGGCAGATCTGCTTCTATTACTGACAGCTGCAATATGGGGGCTTGCCTTTGTAGCACAGCGTGCTGGTATGGAACATATCGGACCGTTTTATTTTAATGGAATTCGCTTTGCTCTTGGAGCGGCGATTGTACTACCTCTGGCTTTCCGTAAAAGGAGAAAAACTCTTTGCGATATAGAGGGAAAAAGAAAATTCACTGTATCAAAAGGTCTGATGGCCGGATCAATTCTATTCGCTGGAGCTTCCCTTCAGCAGATTGGACTTGTTTATACATCTGCTGGAAATGCTGGGTTTGTTACTGGTCTGTACATTGTGATTGTTCCTTTGATTGGATTGTTCACGCACCGGAGCATCGGGAGAGGAACCTGGACAAGCGCTCTACTCGCTGTCACAGGCATGTTTCTGCTTTCTACTTCAGGGTCTTCCAGAATGGCAGCAGGAGATCTTGTTGTGTTTGGCGGAGCTATCTTCTGGGCTTTTCATATTCATTTGATATCCGGGTTTGTGAAACGAATCGAAGCTCTTCTTCTGGCAGCGATACAATTCATTGTCTGCGCTGTTCTAAGTCTGATCACAGCTCTTCTTATTGAGAAGATATCTCTGACCAGCTTAAAAATGGCTGCGGTACCGATTCTGTATGGCGGATTCATTTCTGTTGGGATAGCTTATACTCTTCAGATTGTAGCTCAAAAGAAAACTAACCCCTCGCATGCTGCGGTAGTAATGAGTTTTGAAGCGGTGTTCGCTCTCATTGGAGGTTGGCTTATGCTCGGAGAAAAAGTCACTCCACGGGGAATATTCGGTTGTCTGTTGATGTTTACAGCCATTATTCTGTCAGGTATAGGGAAGTCGAGAGAGAGGAAGATCTCCATATGACGGAGACACCTAATGCCTATATATTTAATTAGTGAAGAGATTGATATTTACTAATAAGTTGTATAATTAAAATCTCTAACTTCACTTGCTGGAAAACTGTTCTGGAACCAGGAGTAATGCAATACTGTCAACAGCTGGGACCAGAGGAAACCTGGTGAAAAAATGAATGAAAATGAAGATACCGATCGACTACTGAAACATCTTGAATCTGTTAAAACAAGTATGTCAAAGCTTGAAAAAGAACTGGGTTCACGAAAAACGGTTCTTGAAACAATTCTTGATCTTATTGATAACCTCGTTGTTGTAGTTGATAAAGATGGAATTATCCAATTCGTTAATACAAAGTTCGAAAAAATCATTGGATTTCATGCAAATGAACTGATTGGAGGAGAAATAAACTGGTCCCACTTTATTGCTGAAGAGGATATCGAACGCGTTACAGGATATTTCGTTAACAGAACAAGTGAATCCGATGACCTTCCATCAACATACAGTCTTCGAGTTATTCTTCCAGGGAAAGAATCCAGGCTGATGCAGGCAAATGTCGGGTTCATTCCAGGAACTACTGATAGAATAATAGTGCTAAAAGATCTCTCTGAAGTGATTCAGGCCCAGACTAAGGCAGCAGAGAGCGAAGAAAGATATCGCGCTGCCATCGAGAATACGAGAGATGGAATCCTCATCTGCAGTAAAGACAGGGTACTTTTCACTAATACAAGTTTCTGTGATATGACCGGTCAGACTCGCGAACATATTTACTCTGTCAATCCTATTACGCTGTTTCACAAAGATGACAGCAGCAGGGTGCTCTCAATAATCAGGGCAGAGGGAAATGACACGCGTAAAATTCCAATTTTTAACGCAAGAGTACGTAAGGGAAAAGAATATTTTCAGGGAGAACTGTCAACGGTTGGAATCAAGTACCGTGACAGTCATGCAGTGTTCATCTCTATCAGGGAGATTTCGGAGCGTAAAGAGACTGAGAAGGATCAGCAAGAAAACCTCGGTCTTCTGGAAACATTGGTAGAGAATTCACCGATAGGGATTTCTGTTCACGACAGAAATGGAACACTGTTGATGGCGAACGAAGCCTGGAGAAAAATCTGGAGGAAAACGAAGAAAGACCAGTTGAAAAAAATGATCCCCAGGTCTGAACTTAAAATGGATGTAAGTGATTCCTATCTAGGGGATTACATAAGAGCGGTAGAGGAGATATATCACAAGGGTGGAGAACTCTACATCCCACAACTGAGGATTCTCAATCCTTATGTTGATGGAACTGAATGGATTTCTCATCACTTTTACGCTCTCAAGAATGCAGATGGAGAAGTGGATAAAGTCGTTACGCTGACGGCAGACCTCACCGAATCGTTCAAAACCAGTGAAGAGCTCGAAGTAACAAGAGATAAGTACAGGGAACTTTCCAGAAACGTGCCGGTTGCCATATACCGGTCCACGACGGAACCTGGTGGACGCATTCTCTCCGCTAACCCTGAGATGTTCAATATGTTAGGGATTGAGGATGTTGAAGAGCTCGGAAATATCAGTGTTAAGGATCTTTATGTTGATATTAAGAGAAGACGGGATTTAATTGAAAAGATCCAGCGTGATGAGATTGTGGAGAATTTCGAAGCTGAGCTGAAGAAGGTAGATGGAACCACGTTTCTTGCTTCCATTTCAGCAAAAGGAATAATAGGAACCAGTGGAGAGATTGAGTACATTGAAGGAATAATCAGAGATATAACAGATCAGCGCAGGATGGAGGAAGATCAGCAGAAGATTGAGAATCTGGAATCAATAGGAAACCTGGCCGGTGGTATAGCACACGATTTCAATAATCTCCTGATGAGCATTCAGGGAAACATTTCGCTCGTTATATCCGGAACGGATGAAAAAGAGAACCGCGATCGGCTGCTTCTGGCAGAAGCAGCTATAGATGACGCTGCTGACCTGACAAGACAGCTTCTTACATTTTCAAAAGGCGGAGTTCCCGTAAAGAAGAGAATTGATTTAAAAAGTATTGTTCCGTCGGCAGCACAGTTTGCATTGAGAGGGTCCAGTATATTGGTGGAATTCAACATTGACGACGATCTTGATTTTGTTGAAGTTGATGTTGAACAGATTTCTCAGGTTATCAAGAACATAGTCCTGAATTCAATTCAAGCTATGCCGGATGGCGGAATAATAAAGATAACCTGCAAAAACATAGAAATTCTAGAAGATGATAATAATTTGAAGACAGGCAGTTATGTTCTTACTTCAATAAAGGATTTAGGCGAAGGGATATCCACCGAGAATCTTGCGAAGGTCTTCAATCCTTACTTCACAACAAAGCCAAGCGGCACAGGATTGGGTCTTTCAATGTGCTATTCCATTGTTTCCCGACACTCGGGTACTATTCGGGTCTTTTCTGAACAGGGCAAAGGGGCTGAATTTGCCGTATACCTGCCGATTGCAACTGGCGTGTTAACTGAAG
>DAOWJX010000216.1 GCA_030640155.1 Candidatus Aegiribacteria sp.
ACCATTGCGTTCATCCTGATAATAGCCTCACTCGTTCAGCTTGTTGAGATGATTCTCCAGAAATTCAGCCCCGCTCTTTACAGGGCACTGGGTATCTTCCTCCCTCTGATAACTACGAATTGCGCTATCCTCGGAGTGGCGGTACTGAATATCGATGAGAAGTTCAGTCTGGGTTATTCTCTGGTGAATGCCATAGCCGCGGGAATAGGTTTCACGCTTGCCTTGATTCTCATGGCCGGTCTCAGACAACGACTTGAGCTGGCGAATGTGCCTCCCGCATTGCGAGGGAAGCCGATGGCTTTTCTGATTGCCGGAATAATGTCTATAGCCTTTCTTGGTTTCGCCGGACTGGGGGGCTGACATGAATGCAGGTTTGATTCTCCTTAGAGTATTGGTAGGTCAGGAATCGCTTGGAGATGCAGTCGTGAATCCTGTGATTGTCCTTGGCGCAATGGGGCTTCTTCTGGGGCTCGGTCTTGCTTTCGCAGCATTTAAACTCGCTGTCCCGAAGGATCCGCTGGTAGAAAAGATCAGTGCTTTGCTGCCAGGCGTTAATTGCGGTGGATGTGCTTATGCTGGTTGCAATCAGTTCGCGGAAGCGGTAGCCAAAGGTGTTGCTCCACCAGGAGGATGCGTTGCAGCGAGTGAATCCATCAATGCTAAAATAGCTGAGGCTGTTGGAGTAGAGCTATCTGACAGTGCGAAACTGATAGCCCTGGTTCACTGCAATGGTGGACACTCAGCCAGAGATGAATTTGAATATCACGGCCCCCCGGACTGTGTATCCGCTACCCTGATCATGGGTGGTCAGAAAACCTGCTCTTATGGATGTCTTGGATTTGGCGACTGTGTTGAAGTCTGCCTTTTTGATGCTATCGTGATTGGTGAGAACGGTATCCCGATCGTGGACAGGAATGCGTGTACCGGGTGTGGTAAATGTATAGAGATCTGCCCGAAGGATATTATTGAACTGTGGCCTGTGAACAGGGAAGTTGTTGTTGCCTGCGCAAGTCTTGATAAAGGTGTTATTGCGAGGAAAGCATGCACAATGGCCTGTATCGGATGCAGGAAATGTGTGACGATCTGTCCGGTTGAAGCTATTACCGTTGAGGATTTCCTGGCGGAGATTGATCCCTTCAAATGTATCAATTGCGGGTTGTGTGCCGCGGAATGTCCCACCGGCGCGATTCTTGATACCGCTCCCGCCAGACCGAAAGCGTATATTGACGGTAGCTGTATCGGATGTACATTGTGCACAAAAGCATGTCCTGTAGACGCAATTCATGGAGAACTGAAGGAAAAGCATGAAGTCGACAGTGAGAAGTGTGTCGGTTGTGGTCTCTGTGTTTCCAAATGTCCAAAGAACTCCATTCGCATGATAGGGGCAAAATCATATCAGTTGGGGCAGGAGTTCAGAGTATGAAAGATAATGAAATCAACAGAAGACTTAGGGAGTTACCCGCTGTTCATGAACTTGCAGAAGAGCTTCGGAGTGAAATCCCTGACGCTGCCCCTGCTGCTGTCCGTGAAGCCTGTCGAAAGACACTGGAAATTGAGCGAAAGAGGATTCTCGATGGAGGTGTCTCCACTTCAGCTGAAGAGTTGAAGAAACATTCGGTAATTGAGCATAGATGCCTTACCAGCTCCAGCATGAAAAACGTTATCAATGCTACAGGTGTAATTCTGCATACTGCCATTGGAAGAGCATGTCTCCCTGAGCGGTCGATTGAGGAAGTATACAGAGTAGCAAAAGGTTACAGCGTGCTACAGTGGGACGAAGAAACCGGCAGAAGAGGACATCGCGATATCCATACAGAGAAACTGATCTGTGAACTGACCGGATCAGAAGCGGCTACAATTGCCAACAATAATGCCGGCGCTACACTTCTTGTTCTCTCCGCTCTGGCACGTGGCAGAGAGGTCATCGTTTCCAGGGGGCAGCTTGTTGAGATCGGGGGATCTTTCCGGATACCTGAAGTCATGAAACAGAGTGGTGCCCATATGCGAGAGGTTGGCTGCACAAACAGAACGCATCTCAGAGATTATCGCGAAGCTGTCAATGAGAATACAGCGGTGATACTTCGTGTTCATCCTTCAAATTACAGGATCAGGGGATTTACCGGTGAGGTTCCACTGGAGGAACTTGTCAAACTCGGAAGAGAGTATGAGATCCCTGTAGTGGATGATCTCGGGGCTGGTTCATACGTTGACTTGAAGTATTTCGGACTTCCGTCGGAACCTACAGTGCGAAGCAGTATCGAAGCAGGCGCAGCGGTTGTTACAAGCTCCGGTGATAAACTGATCGGAGGACCGCAGGCCGGTATTATATCAGGGCAGAGGAAGTACATCGATATGATAAAGAAGCATCCTCTTGCCAGAGCGCTGAGAGTTGGGAAACTCACAATAGCCGCGCTGGAGGCTGCTCTTGTCCTTTTCAGAGAGGATCCTGAATACCTTATCGCCAATCATCCTCTTTACCGGATGTTTGCTATGGAGAAAATTGAATTGAAGAAGAATGCAGATGAATTCGTTTCGATGCTTGAACTTCCGGACTCCTGTTCCGCAACAGTTATTGAAACAGACAGTTACGTAGGCAGTGGCGCCCTTCCGGATCATGCCATTCCTTCATGGGGAGCTGCTATCTCTTGTCCTGATACGGAGCTTCTTGCCCGTGGATTGCGCCTTGGATCACCTGCCGTTGCCTCGAGGATCGAGGATAGTCTTCTGAAACTCGATATGCGCACATTGCAGCCGGGTGAAGCGGAAGAACTCGCGGTTCTGGTAAATAAACTAACTGGAGAACTATGGGCGTAATCGTCGGTACTGCCGGTCATATTGATCATGGCAAGAGTTCACTTGTGAAGTATCTCACCGGAACAGACCCTGACAGATTAAAAGAAGAAAAGGAACGGGGAATAACGATCGAGCTTGGATATGTTTTCATGCCAATGCCTGATGGTAATGTGCTTTCCTTTATTGATGTTCCCGGACATGAACAATTTATTCGGCAAATGGTAGCAGGTGTTGCGACAGTCGATTGTTTCCTGCTCGTAGTAGCAGCAGATGAGGGTGTAATGCCTCAGACAGAAGAACATCTGGATATCCTCAGACTTCTGGGAGTTAATAAAGGAATTGTTGCTCTGACCAAATGCGATCTGGTGAGTTCGGAGATGCAGGATCTGGCTGAAGCTGATATTGTTGATTTTCTTCAGAATACTCCTTTCGAGGGAACACGCGTCATCAGAGTATCCTCAAAAACCGGTCAGGGGATGGAGGACATCAGGAAAGCGCTGTTGCAGATGAAAGAGGAGATCGGTCAGCGACAGATAGGAACAAAATTCAGACTGGATATTGACAGGGTTTTCATACTTGAAGGATTTGGCACGATCATAGGTGGCACAGCGATTTCGGGCAGTGTCAAAATTGGAGATAAGCTTGAGATTCAACCCGGAGGTAATACCTATCGCGTGCGTGAGATGCGGGTGAATGCAAACAAAGAAGTTCAGTCCGGAACAGCTGGTGACAGGATCGCTCTGAATCTGGTTGGTCTTCGTCGGGAAGATGTGTCATATGGCTCCTGTGTTGCTGAACCGGGTTATCTTCAGGTCAGGAACAGTCTTGATACAAGACTGACATTACTGAAATCGGCAAAGCCTCTTAAGAGGTATCAGAGGGTAAGGCTGCATACCGGTACTGCTGAGATTATGGCGCGTGCTGTTCCCGTGGAAACTGATGTAATACATCCGGGATCAACAGGATTTGTGCATTTCCAGCTCGAATCTCAGGTTGTATCTCTTCCAGGTGACAGATTCGTCATCAGAAATTACTCTCCGGTAATCACGATTGGTGGAGGTATCATTCTCGAAGCTGGAACAGGAAAAGTAAGGAAAAAACATATCCGGGAAAGGATATCTCACCTTGAAGTACTTGCATCCGGGGATATTTCCGCTGTACTTTTCGAGATGGTGCAGCACGCCGGATTCGATGGTGTTTCCGTAAATGAGGTTGCCACCAAGACAGATTATGCTCCTGGAGAGATTCAGGCAGCTTTTTCTGAACTGCAGGAACAGGGAATTGTTGAATTGATGAAGGACGGAACTACTCATAGAGCAGTCAATTCGCAACTGGCTGATGAGGCAGAAAAAAAGGTTGTTTCCAGTATTCAGGAGCATCATGAAACCTGTCCCGTAAGTCCCGGTATTCATTTATCAGCTCCAGGCAGAATACTGTCCGGATATCCTCAATGGTTTGTCAGGTCAACTGTTGAGAACCTGACCGAAAGTGGAAGAATCGAACGTCGGAAAGAATGGCTTGCTCTTCGCACGTATGGGGAGGAAATCCCCCCGGAATATGCC
>DAOWJX010000226.1 GCA_030640155.1 Candidatus Aegiribacteria sp.
AATAGCTCTCTTCTCTCATTATACCCTGCAGCATACTGGCTTCAAGGGCAAGTGTATCCGTAGACGTCTGAGCAAGATCCCTGTACGGAGACGGGAAATAGAAGCACAGCAGTGAATCGGGCAGCATTGAATGGGCTGATTCCCGAAACCCCGAATCAAGCACCCGAAGCATATTGAGTGCGCTTCCGTGCCGGCCCATGAGCGAAAGCGCGACTGCCCTCTGCTCGAGTGAACCTGTTGATCCTCCTACAAGCATTTCCACCGCTGCTACACCATAGCCTTCCGATGTAAGCTCTATCGCAAGGGAGCACGCAGTGTCCTCCAGTAACCTTATCTCAGGAACAGAAAATCCTTCTGCAGCAGTAATTCCGAGTCTTCTCGCGGCAAGCATTCCATAGAATTCCCAGAGGTGCTGCTGAGCAACCTGGTAGAGGAGAGAATCCCGCAGGTGAGTAAGACCGGATTCACCCGCAAGACGAGCTCTCCAGAAAAGCATTTCATCTCTCCAGTAACCGGATGTCCAGCGTGCGCAGCCCGCCTCCCACAGGGAATCGGCCTGTACAGTTCTTCCGGACATGTACAATGAAAAACCACCCCGCCAGTGCGCCCTTTCATCACCATCCCACGAACCGGATGTTCGCAGCGATAGAAGATAGGCTTCAGCTGCATCAGTCCATTCCTGTTCACAATCGAAATATTTGCCCGCATTGTAGGCAGCTTCCCTGGCTTCCGGGTGCCAGGGATATTCAGAAGCAAAGATGAGATATTCCGGATAGCAGACACTGCCCCCTCTGCCGGAAGCTTTAAGAGCATGTGCTCTGAACAGCGCAGCTCGTGCTGAAAGTGAATCCGGCGCATCCTCGTTGAACGAATCGCAAAATCTGATCAGATCATCATATCTCTGTTCATCAAGCAGAAGAGCCATGAAAGCTCCTGCTCTATGGAAAGAGTCACCGTTTTCAGCATATGCGATGGCAAGTTCAGTTTCAGCCTGAGCAACCAGGCAATCAACTGTCTGCCAGGATGGAACATAATTCCCGGTATATCGCTCCAGAATTACATCAGTTGCGATTACACACGCCTCTCCTCCGGTACGCTGAATATCAGACCAGTATTCAAATGACTCGCAACCCTCAAAGGCCAATCTTGAAAGTAAAAGCGGCTCAACAGTTACCGTCCCGCTGTTAATTGTATCCAGAGCCTCATCCCACCAGGTTCCAGCCGTATCACTGGAAATCTCGAGTTCCCTCAGAATGACAGACTTGAGCGATGGAAAAAGATCAGCGACTGAAGCAGCCATTCGGATTTCGGATGGAGTCATCGACCCCGGAGCGGCAGCCATTGCCATCGCGAAAATTCCACCTTGTCCACTTGGAATGGGCAGAATCATATTTTCATGCAGAGAGTCAATTTCGCAGATAAGCCATGCTTCAAGCAGGGGTTCATCAGGCGGCAGATGCACCAGAGCTTCAACGGGAAGTCCGGCGAGATCCAGCGCCGAGACTTTCCAGCCGTCCAGATTACCATAACCTTCGGATTCAAGGCTATCCAGCAGATCAATGTAATCATGCTCCATTGCCCTTCCGTGATAGAGTCCCAGCATCCTGAAAAGGGTTTCGTCCAGAAGAGACGGATCTGTTCTGAGAATGGAGAGTAATGAGTCACGAACCTGGATAAACCCGCCTGCCAGATACAGAGAATCGACCTCCCTGAACACTGCAGGCTGGATTTCCTCTTCTGTCTGCTGAGGTGGCAGTTCCTCCTCGTACACGGGTCGGCAGGAGAGAGACAATAATAAAAGCAGTACAAACATCAGGTGTTTCAATTCAGTATCTCCGAGTACAGCCATGCGTTTGCAAGCACATGTTTCACGTACCCTCTTGTTTCAGTAAAAGGTATCTGTTCGATGAACAGCTCGGGATCGGATGAATCAAGGGGAAACGCTTCCATCCATTTTGCAGCATTCCCAGGTCCCGCATTGTAGGCGGCCAGGGCAAGAACTGATGATCCATTGAAGGCTGAATTCTGTCTCGCTAGATAAAGAGAACCGTACAGTATGGAGTTTTCCGGTATATAGAAATCATTGCCGGACAGGGTGGGAAGACCGTACCATCTGGCGATATCACCTGCTGTGCCGGGCATCAACTGTATCAGACCCTTTGCTCCGATCCAGGATCTGGCGAATCTGTTGAAATAACTTTCCTGACGCATGAGTCCGGTTATAATGAATGCATCGATATTCATGCTGGATACAGTACTCTCAGTAAGTTCCCGGTAAGGAGCCGGGAAGTAGAAGCACAGCAGAGTATCGGGCAGCATACCGACGCCGGCACTCCGAAGCTCCCTGTCATATCTTCGAAGAAGTGCCAGAGATTCGCGATGTTCCCCCATTAGGGAAAGAGCAGCGACTCTTAGTCCCGGATCACATGCATCGGTTGTGTACATCATCGATGAGGCCATTGCCCCGTATCCATCCTTCATCATCTCAACGGCAAGTAATGTAACCGGATCGTCAGACAGATCCAGGAGAGGATACTCGATCTTCACTGCACTGCGACCTGTTCTCCCGGACGCCAGCAGGCCATAGAACTCCCAGGCGTGCTTCTGCGCTGTTTCCAGCAGCAGAGCATTCTCCAGCGTTGTATTGCCTGTTCTGTTATAATATCTGGCTCTCCAGAAAAGCATTTCATCGCACCACGCGGAGAAGGGATACGCACGGATGCCTTCAACCCAGATTGAATCTCCGATATTCCCCCTGCCGCACATGTAATGACAGAATCCACCGCGCCAGTAAGCAAGGGCGCCGCCGTAATTCCCGGTTGAAAGGGACGTCATGTACGCATCCGCGGCAACGGGCCAGTTTCTCTCAGAATCGTAATATTTCGCTGCCAGATAAGCCGCTTCAGAAGCCCTTGGATGCCACGAGTACCCCTCAGCGAACTCGTAATAGCTTCTGTAGTATTCACTGGCTGGTCTCTGCAATGCCCTCAGCGCTCGTGCTCGGTAGAGGGCCGCTCTTGCACGAAGCGAATCGGGGGAATCATCAGCAATAGAATCACAGAAGGTCAGCAGATCTGTGAAGCGGGAGGTTTCTCTGAGTATGGACATGGTCATTCCTGCAAAAAATACCGAATCATTCGAAACGACAGCAAGGCTCTCAGCGGTGCTGATATAACCTTCCTCCACGAGAATATCGGTTATTCTCCAGGATAATGACCATTCTTCCTTATCCATGCCGATCAGCATCATGGCTGCAAGAACAGATATTTGTCCACCCCTGTCAAGTCTATCCTCCCACATTTCAATCGTACCGGAGAAGAGAAATCTTTCCCTTTTTACCTGAAGGAGTTCGAACCTGTCATTTTCATAAAAGGCGGCAAGTTCAGATGCGACTTCATCCCACCAGGAACCTGCTGTTTCAAGTGTTATCTCGAGTTCATCGCACACCTCATCTCCCAGAAAGGGAAGCAGGCGCGAATCGTCAACGGTCTGATCGATCTGTCCCTTGTTCATCTGACCATCTGGGCAGATCATCGAGCGGATTGCCCTTTCAGCTATATTCTCCGGTACTGGAAGTGTGCCGGAAACAGGCCTTTCATCTGAATCTCTGGTCAGCCAGAATCGCAGAAGAATGTCGTCTTCCGAAACAAGCAGTAACGCTTCTTCCTGTCTGCGAGAGAGATCAAGAAGGGATATTTTCCATCCGGACAGATCAATATCCCGAGCACGTTCGATACTGTCCAGAAGCAGAATGCATTCATCGGACCGTCCGGTGGCGTGATAAATCCCGGTGAGTCTGAACAGCAGCTGATCGCTATCGATGTCACGTTCCCTCAGGAGTTCAAGCAATGCGGAAACCGCAAGACTGTTCCTTCCTGTTAGAGCAAGGGAATCAACCGTTTCGAGTGAATATCCGGACACAGAGCAGACAACGATCAGCAATGTGATCAGCAGGAGGATTCTCATGAAATTCCCGTCAGTGTTTGAAATGCCTTGTTCCGGTGAACACCATAGTCATTCCGTGCTCGTTCACCGAATCAATGACTTCCTGATCGCGAATTGAACCGCCTGGCTGCACTATAGCGCTGATTCCGGCTTCTCCCGCTCGATCAATAGCATCTCTGAAGGGAAACAATCCATCCGAAGCCAGCACTGCTCCATCCAGAGAGTGCCCCTCACGCTCGGCTCTTCGAATGGCAAGATCCAGGCTTTCTATCCTGCTCATCTGTCCGGCGCCAACACCCAGAGTTCCCACGCTGTCACCTATGACTATCGCATTGCTCTTAACTGATCTGCAGATTATCCATAGAATGTCCATTGCCTGCAGCTCCGCTGCTGAGGGTTTTCTCCTGGAAACAATATCCACATTCTCCAGACCGTTAACAGAATCAGCGTCCTGGATGAGCAGACCACCCCAGATGCTTCTGATCTGTCTTCCTTCCTCATGTCCCTCAGGCATTCTCAGTATTCGAAGTTTCTTCCTTTTCTGAAGCCTCTCCAGCGCATCATCATCAAATGATGGCGCGAGAACTATCTCCAGAAAGAGACCTTTGAGTTTTGCAACCAGTTCCATGTCAACATTTCTGTTAACCGCGAGTATTCCACCGTAAGGTGAGATAGTATCAGCCCTGAATGCATGAATGAAGGCTTCAACAGAAGTTTTTCCCGTTCCGGCGCCGCAGGGGTTCCCATGTTTCATCAATACCGCTGAATATGTATTTTTCGGCATTTCAGAGGCGAGATCCCACGCAGCTGTTGCATCAAGATAATTATTATAACTCAGAGCTTTGCCCCCGAGTATTTCAGCTCTTCCGAACCCTTCCAGAGGCCATGTAAAATGCACTGATGCATACTGATGCGGGTTCTCACCGTAACGCAGAGCAGGCACAATACCCCGTTCAAGACTTACAGCTATTTCAAGATCGTATCGGGAAGTGATGTCGAACGTCCTGGCGGCCATGACTCTTCTGAAATTCTCATCATCCCGGCCGTTTGATACGGCTTCAAGAACTTCCTGAAACACATCTGCTCCTGCTGCTGCGATGACATGACGCCAGTTCTTTGCGGCAGCGCGAATCATTGTCGGACCGCCTATATCTATGAGTTCCACAAGTTCAGGGTCAACGGGTTCCATTCCATCGGTCCTGCTGAAAGGGTAGAAATCAACCGCGACAAGATCGAACAGAGGTTTTCCTTCCTTTTCTCTGAGTAGGCGGTCATCGGAGGCTGCCAGTATCGAAGCATGAAGTTCGGGATGAAGAGTTTTGACTCTGCCGCCCAGAAGAGAATCAATTCCTGTAATTTCTTCTGTGGGTGTAACTTCTATCCCTGATTTTCTGATCGCATCCGCAGTACCTCCGGAGGCGTATATTCTCCAGCCCTGCTTGGAGAGTCCTGAAGCGAATTTCTCCAGACCTTTCTTATTCCAGACACTTATCAGAGCTGTTTTTTTTCTGTCAGCCATTACTCTCCATCCATTTTCTTGCTTCAAAGAATGATATCGGATTCCTCTTGTGCTCACTTAAAACCGCCATATGTTGTATTCTTTCTGCTGCTGCTTCAGACACACCTGCCCCTTCAAAATATGCCTGAATATCGGAGTAAGATACTCCCATTTCACCTTCATCGCTCTGACCAGGCCATAATCCGGCAGATGGAACCCTGCTGATAATCCACCCTGGAAGTTCCAGCGATTCAGCGAGTTTCCTTATTTCTCCTTTATATAATCTGCCTAAAGGTAGAAGATCAGCTGCGCCGTCTCCCCATTTGGTCCAGTATCCTACCTGTATCTCAGAATAATTACTTGTTCCAAGGACGAGTCGATCAGTGGAATTCGCATACAGCATTGCCATTCTCAGGCGGGATTTGATGTTAGCTGCATTCATAACCGAAGTTTCCTCGAGTCCTCCAGCCTTTATAAAAGAATCCAGAACAGGAGACAGATCCAGCACACGGTATTCGATCTTAAGATGATCAGCTATTCGGATGCCGTCATCCGTGTCTTCCTGTGCGCTTCTGCATGGCATTATCAACCCGAGCACATTCTCCACCCCAAGCGCTCGAGAAGCGAGAGAAGCGGCTACCGCGGAATCGATTCCTCCACTGAGTCCTACCACCACTCCGCCTGCTGAAGCTCTGAAAACAGTCCTGTAAATCCATTTCTGAATCGCTTCGGACAGTCCTGTGAAATCAGTAATTACTTTCATTTCTCTCCGCTTTTCACAGGTCTGAGCGTCAGTTTCCGCTCAAGCGGTTCAACAGATACCACTTCCACTTTTACAGATGATCCTTCCCGAAAAGGCCCACTCAAATCATTGAATGGAATACCAGCCCTTCTGATCTCGCTCGCAGGGGCAAGGCCCTCGGCCGGAACACCTGCAAGTCTGACGAATATACCGAACCGTTTTACGCCGGTAACCACGCCATCATACACGTTACCCGTTCTCCTGGAAAGGTAAAGAAGCCCCATAAGTTCATCAGCTTCCCGTTCAGCTCTTTCAGCATTCAGCTCACTATTACTTGCTCCTGACGCAAGTTCAGCAATATCTCCGTCGACAGCAGGGATAATTCCACGCTCCTGCATTGAAAGGACCTGATGGACAAGAAGATCAGGATAACGTCTTATGGGACTTGTGAAGTGCATATAGCTTCTCAGAGCAAGCCCGAAATGGCCTGTGTTCGACGGTGAATAAACAGCCTTCTGAAGAGATCGAAGAATATACTCAACAGCCAGGTCGCGAAGAGGTGAATCCTGAAGACCGTCAAGAATCCGCCGAAGAACTGCTGTGTTGTGAATTCTCCCGCCCGGAAGCTTCACTCCCAGTGAATAAAGCTGTTCCGCAAGCCGCTCCTCAGACTTTTCAACTGGCTCATCATGTACTCTGAACAGCACGGAAAGGTTCGACCACATGCAATGATCAGCTACCGCTCTGTTCGCTTCAATCATGAAATTTTCGATCAGCCTGTGAGCAGAATCGGATACAATATGCCTGAAACCTGAAGGCCACCCGTCGCTTCCGAATTCGACTCTGTACTCGCTGCTTCCAAGATCCAGAGTTCCTCTGGCATCCCTCACTCTGTCGAGATCATCTGAAAGCCCGCCCAGAATCCCGAAGAGATCTTTCAGCTCAGGATCGGAACCGGTACCATTCATGTACTCATATGCTTCTTCATATGTCATTCGCCTGTCAGATCTTATGACAGATGGTACTATGCTGAAATCTACACGCTCACCTGCTTCATCGAATTTCATAATAACCGTTCTCGTCGGTCTGTCTTCGAGCGGTCTTAAACTGCATACACCGTTTGAGAGGCTTTCAGGCAACATGGGGATTACCCTGTCCGGAAGATATACACTGGTTCCTCTCAATCTGGCTTCAGTATCAAGCGCGCTGTTCCCGGTAACGTACAACGCAACATCAGCGATATGAACGTGAAGTTCGCGAAGGCCATCCACGGTGCGGATAGAAATAGCGTCATCGAAATCACGTGCATCTACAGGATCAATCGTAATTGTGTACAGGTCCCGGAAGTCAATCCTTCCATCGATGGACCATGGCTCGGATGCCAGCCCAGCAGCCTTATCAAGTACATTGTCTGAGAATTCATCTGGTAAAGCATGATCAAGCACAACAGAATCAACCAGCGCCGAGGGGGAATCCGAACTCCCGATATCAGCTGCTGCAAACGCCCTGAGTTTCCTGCCTGAATAATCCAGAAGGGCGAATGCTATCCTCCCCTCGGAAATATCTGATCCAGATTCTGATTTCAAAGGTATTCTTCTTGGAAGTGATGGATCGACCGGATCAATAATCCAGCCTCTGCCGGCTTTCCTGACAACACCACTCAAACCTTTTCTGGAGCGCTCAAGAACGGATTCGACTTTTCCGCTGCACATGTTTCCATGAGTACGTGATTCAAATCTGCGCACCATGACCGTATCGCCATTCAACGCACCGGAAATGTTTCTGGAATCAATCTCAATCCTTTCTTCTCCTGCTTTCAGAAATCCGTTCCCGCTCGGGCGTATTCTGATGATCCCGCTAAAGATGCCGAGTTCCTCCGGAAGCGCATATCTTTTGCCGGCCGCACGGTAGAGTAATCCGCTTTCAACAAGGGATTCAACTGCTCCGGACAGATCGGGATGCTTCCCATCAAGTCTGGAGGCTATCTGTCCGAATGTCAGCCGTAACGCTGGCTCATTTTGAAAAAGCGCAAGGACCGCATCTGAAGTTGATAAATTACAGGCTTCGTTCAAATCCGCTGAATCCTGAGTATTCATGTCAGAGAGTCTGACTCTCGTTATTAAAAGGAACGGCAACATGGACATCTCCCCGGGCAACGCTCCATTCATCAAGCCTGAAGAAAACGCCGGAATGAGATGCCAGCAAAGCAGCTGTCGCAATAAGATCAGCCGTCGAAAGCAGTTTCCACTCTGAGAGATTATCTCTGGATGATCTGTTCCATTTTATAGTGAAATTGACGGCTTCCCTCATTCGTGATACTTCCATATGCACCGCACCGCAACCATTCACAGAGATTGTAGCTGCAGCGGAAAGGGTTCCGATAAGTGAATTAAGTATCCAACTCCTTACCGGAAGTCTGTCCGGGATATCACCGCTCTTCGTGCAGGTAAACTCAACAGATGTTCCACTGGACATTTGCCCCATTTCCAGCACAGTCTTCTCATTCCCGGGAGTCCACAGATCATCTGGATCTCCATAGAAGGAAGAATGAGTGGATAGTTTTTCAAGAAAATTTCTCAGATCTTCAGCACCTTCAAGAGCAATGGCAAGTTTTTCTTTTACCTTGGCCGCGTTAGCGGAGTGAAATTCCGCCAGTTCTATGTTTCCCATTATCCTGGCAAGCATATTGTTCATATTGTGGATGAAAAACGGAAGAAGAGCACCTATCCTTTCCCAGGTAAAGAAATTCGAAAACATTGAACTCGCAAAAGATACACATATCATGCCGCTCATCTGTGAGAGGAGTTTGCAGGTAAAATCACTTTCTCTCAGTATGATTTCCGACTCTACTGAAGATTCGGTCAGAGCGAATGGAGCAATGACTGCCGAGAGAAACTCTCTGAACACAGCTGAATCGGAAGAACTGGAGTATAGTGAATTCAATTCAGAATTATCGGAAGGGCAGATAATGATAAATGTTGAGCTGTTCTGATCGCGCAGCTCACTGAGATTTTCAATTACCCTGAAAGGAACAGGAAGCAATCCCCCAATACTGTTCGCAATCCTCCCGGCTTCGCTACCGATCAACGCTACAGTTCCGGTCTTCTTTTCACATGGCTTATTCATCATCAATTTCCTTTCTATCGACGCGATGACCTGACAAGAGGCACGAATCTGACAGGGAGTGATTCCTCCATGGAGAAATTACTCTCACTCCTGGTTATCGCAAGGAGTCGCTGAGACCAGGAACCGGCCGGCAGTATCAGCCTGCCGCCCGATGAACTCAGCTGCTGCTCAAGTTCTTCAGGAACCTTCGGAGGAGAAGCAGAAACAATGATTCCATCGTAAGGCGCGGCAGGTAACCAGCCATTATATCCATCAGCAGCGATAAACCTTATTCCTGAATCAGGATACAGTTCAAGAACTGTCTTTCTTGCTCTCGCAGCGAGTTCCGGTATCAGCTCCAAAGTTACAACATCCATCCCCATGCAGGCAAGAATCGCGGTCTGATATCCTGATCCTGTCCCGATTTCCAGTATTCTGCTGCCGGGCGGACACCGCAGCATCTCAAGCATGAAAGCAACAATAAAAGGTTGAGATACAGTCTGTCCGAACCCGATGGGAAGCGGATAATTCCCATACGCGATAGAGGCTTCTGTTCCGGGTAATACGAATTTTTCCCGCGGTACCTTCATGAAAGCATCAAGTATTTCCGGACTGGAAACACCGGCACCCGCAATGTCATGATTGACCATTTTCATGCGGAGAAGAGATGAGGTAGAATCGGTTTTCAAGAATTTCCCCCATTCATCCTTGCCCTGTTCCTGATTTTTCTCCATTCAGCCATTTTCAACGCAATGGTCGATTCTCTTCCGGATTCCGACGGTTGATAAAACTCAATTTCCTCCATTTCATCAGGGAAATTGCGATGGGATACCACTCCATTCGACTGGGAATGGGCGTACTGATAACCCCTGCCGTAATCAAGCTGCTTCATCAACTCA